>CACZON010000019.1 GCA_902782805.1 Oscillospiraceae bacterium | reverse complement strand
CGTGCGAGCAGCTGCGCCCTCAGCTCCTTCTGATGAACGTCGAATGCGAGGCGTTTTCTTCCGGGATCGACGCCGCGCGGAAGATCTGCGCGAAACCCGGCGCGCCGAAGGTCGTTCTCGCGGCCGCTCATTTTGAGATCAGCTACGCTTCCCGGGCGAAGCATCTCGGGGCGGCGGGCTTCTGCCTCTATCAGGACGGCCTTGCGGGGCTCTCGGCGTTTCTGCGCCGGGCTGCCGCTGGAGACGGCGTTTTTGAGGACCGCAAAGGGTTTCCGGCGCCGGCGGGGCAGGTCGAATTCACCGCACGGGAAAAAGAAGTCCTGCGGCGGATCTGTCTCAACGAATCGACCGCGAAGATTGCGGCCGCTTTATATATCAGCGAAAACACGGTAAAATTTCATAAGAAAAATATGCTCCTCAAAACCGGCTTTTCCACCTGCGCGCAGCTCGGCTCCTATATGATGGCGCGGGGGTACTGCTGCCCGCTCTACTGACCGGAGTATGACGTGAAAAAATAAAGAACCGGGCGCTTTACATAAAATTTTATTGTTGGAATAGACCGAAAACTACCCTGTGAGGGTAGGGTGCATAAACGGTTCGTCTGATAGAATAAAAATAAGGAAAAGTTCCTGACTTTTTCATATTTTTTGAATAGGGGGATATATCTATGCAACAGCAGTCACAGAAAAACGTATTCCTGTTCGTTATGAGTATCATTATGATCGTCTCCGGCGGCGTTATGATCGTTGTTGAGATCATCGTCAACCTGATCGGTGCGCTCGGCGCTTACGTCGGAGCCGGCGGAAAGATCCTTGCCGGCGGCATCATCGGGATTCTCGGCGCGGTAGCGCAGCTCGTTGCCGGTATTATCGGCCTCGGCGCTTCCAAGAATCCTGCGAAGACGACGAACGCAATCGTTTGGGGAATTATCTGCCTGGTTCTCAGCGCGATTTCGCTGATCATCCTCGGCGGCAGCGCTGGCACGATCATCGGATCCATTGCGCTTCCGGTCGTATTCCTCGTCGCTGCGTTCCTCAACAAGAAGAACGCGTAAGTTTTATCGAAACGGTACGTATCCTCAAAAGGCCGGGTGCACAGCATCCGGCCTTTTTCCGCCCGCTTTGGGGAATCCTCCCGCCGGTTTCGCAGCTTCCGGGAAAAAAAGACTTTTTTATGAAAAATACTGTACCCGGCGCAAAAAATGTGATATGATAAATAAAACAAAAACCGAAAGCGGCCGCGCCGCTTTTGACAAAATGAAAGGAGTTTCATTATGGGTTTAATTTCAGCAGCACTCGGTGCGATCGGCGGTACGCTCGCGGATCAATGGAAAGAATTCTTCTATTGCGAAGCAATCAACGCGGACACTCTGGTCGTAAAGGGTCAGAAACGCATCACCGGACGCTCCTCCAATACGAAGGGAAACGATAACATCATCTCCAACGGTTCCGGCATCGCCGTTGCCGACGGTCAGTGCATGATCATCGTGGAGCAGGGAAAGATCGTTGAGGTTTGTGCGGAGCCCGGCGAATATACGTACGACAAATCCACCGAGCCGAGCATCTTTACCGGTTCCCTCGGCGAGAGCATCAAGGAAACCTTCAAAACGCTCTGGCGCCGCTTTACTTACGGCGGCGATACCGGCAAGGATCAGCGCGTCTATTATTTCAACATCAAGGAACTCGTCGACAACAAATTCGGCACCCCGAATCCGATCCCGTTCCGCGTAGTCGACCGCAATATCGGCCTCGATATCGACGTATCGGTCCGCTGCAGCGGCGTTTATTCCTACAAGATCTCCGATCCGCTCCTGTTCTATACGAACGTCTGCGGCAACGTTGAACGTGATTATACGAGAGATCAGATCGAAGCCCAGCTCAAAACGGAATTCGTAACCGCCCTGCAGCCGGCGTTCGCGAAAATCTCCGAGCTCGGCGTGCGCCCGAGCGCGCTGCCCGGCCACGCGACCGAGCTTGCCGACGCGATGAACGAAGCGCTGACCCAGAAGTGGTCCGATCTGCGCGGTCTGTCCGTCGTATCCGTTGCGCTCAATCCGATCACCCTGACCGAAGCGGATCAGGAACTCATCCAGCAGGCGCAGCGCGCGGGAATGCTCCGCGATCCTTCCATGGCGGCGGCGACGATGGTCGGCGCGCAGGCGGAAGCGATGCAGGCGGCAGCCTCCAACGCCTCCGGCGCGATGAACGGTTTTATCGGAATGGGTATGGCCCAGCAGGCCGGCGGCGTCAACGCGACCCAGCTCTTTACGATGGCGCAGCAGCAACAGCAGGCGGCAGCTCCGGCGGCTCCCGCGGCGGATACCTGGAAGTGCCCGAACTGCGGCACCGAAAACAGCGGCAAGTTCTGCGTGGAATGCGGCACCGCGAAGCCCGCGCCCGCACCCGCACCGGGTGAATGGATCTGCTCGTGCGGCACGAAGAACACCGGCAAATTCTGCACCGAATGCGGCAAACCGAAGCCCGTTGAGAAAAAATACCGCTGCAGCAGATGCGGCTGGGAGCCCAACCCCGGCGAGAATCCTCCGAAATTCTGCCCGCAGTGCGGCAAACCGTTCGGGCAGGACGATCTCGTTTAACGACCCTGCAGGCGCCCCTCCGGTTTCCCAAAAGCGGGAGAGGCGCCTTTTCCCGTAATATCCGATAAGGAGAAAACGAAACATGGCAGAATTATTCGATTATAAATGCCCGCATTGCGGCGGCGCGGTGGAATTTGATCCGAACATCCAGCGGATGAAATGTCCCTACTGCGATTCGGAATTCGATATCGACGCCATGGCCGCCCACGACAACGCGCTCAACGAGGACCGCCCGGACCAGATGGACTGGAACGACGCCGGCGGGCAGTGGGAGACGGGAGAGACGGCGGAGATGTTCGTCTACGTCTGCAATTCCTGCGGCGGCGAGATCATCGGCTCGCCGACGACCTCGGCAATGAGCTGCCCCTTCTGCGGCAATCCGGTCGTCATGTCCGGCCAGCTTACGGGCGATTTGAAGCCGGATCTCGTGATCCCCTTCAAGCTCGACAAGGAAGCGGCCAAACGCGGCCTGCGGCAGCATCTGTCCGGCAAAAGGCTTCTGCCGAAGATTTTCAAGGATGAAAACCACATCGATGAGATCAAGGGCGTCTACGTACCGTTCTGGCTTTTCGACGCCCGTTCCCAGGCGGATATCGTCTACAAAGGAACGCGCACGAGAATGTGGAGCGACCGCAACTACAACTATACCGAAACGAGCTACTATTCGCTCCACCGCAACGGAAGCGTCGATTTCGTTGCCGTTCCGGTGGACGGTTCCTCCCAGATGGCCGACGACCTGATGGAGTCGATCGAGCCGTTCGATGTCAGCCAGGCGGTTCCCTTCAAGACCTCGTATCTCGCGGGGTATCTCGCCGACCGATACGACGTCGACGAGCAGGAGAGCAAGCAGCGCGCCAACGAACGGATCAAAACGAGCACGGAACAGGTCTTTGCGCAGACGACGGCCGGCTACGCAACGGTTCTTCCGGAGCGCAGCAACATCGATCTTTCCGATACGCACGCGCAGTACGCGCTCTACCCGGTATGGCTCCTCAATACAACCTGGCAGGGCAATCACTACCTTTTCGCGATGAACGGCCAGACGGGGAAATTCGTAGGCGATCTGCCGGTCGATAAAGGCGCCTACTGGCGCTGGTGGGCGATCTGCGCGCTCGGTTTTGCGGCGGCGATTTTCCTCATCCTCTGGTTTATGAAGCTGTTTTAAGGGGAGGGGGATACGATGAAGAAATTTCTGAAAGTGTTATTCCTTTCTCTCGTGCTTGCCGTCTTTTTAAGTACCGCGCTTTCCGTCTGCGCGCTCAACTCGGTGGCGGATTCTTCCGAGCCGGCGCAAACGGACGGCACCGTTGAAGATTACGGAGAGGTCAGCGAAGGCGGCGGCGAGCCCGATCCGGTCACCGGCTACGTTTCGTCGGCGTTCGAGTACCCGGAGCGCACCCTGCCGCTTTTAGTGGACGACGCGGATCTGCTTACACCGAATGAGGAGGCGCAGCTTCTTCAAAAGCTCGAAGAAATCACGCAGCGGCAGCAGTGCGAAATCTCGGTTGTCACGAAGTATTCCATCGACGGAAAGCTTCCGCGCGATTACGCGGACGACTTCTTCGATTACAACGGCTACGGCTACGGCGCGAACCACGACGGACTGATGCTGCTGATCAGCATGGAGGATCGCGATTATTACGTGAGCGGTCACGGCGATTTTGCCGCGTACTCCTTTATGGACGCGATCGACTATCTTTCGGAGCAGTTCGTTCCGTATCTGAGCGACGGAGATTATTACGGCGCTTTTACGACCTACGCCGATACCTGCGATGAACTGATTACCCGCGCGCGTCAGGGCAATCCCTATAACCCCCAGGAACCGGTCGAACGCGGCGAGGAAGGATTCCCCGTAGGCGCGGCGGCGGCCGGCGGCGGATTCGGGAGCCTTCTGGGCTTCCTCCCGGTTTCGGTGATGAAGTCGAAGCTTAAAACCGTTCGCCATCAGCCCTCGGCGAATACCTATATCCGCCCGAACAGTCTGGATTTGCGCGTTTCGGACGACGCCTTCCTCTACAGCCAGGTGACGCGCGTTGCCCGGCCGACGAACGAAGGCAGGAGCGGCGGAGGCGGCGGCGGATTCCACGTCAGTTCTTCCGGCTCCACGCATTTCGGCGGCGGCGGGAAGTTCTGATCGCACCGCGCAAAGCGGATTCAAAAAAAGAAAAAGCCCCGCAGCAAGGGAGCGGATCCCGAGCGGGGCTTTCCTTGATTTTTCAAAAAAAGGAAGAGAAATCCATGTCAAAACGTTCGGATCAAATTGCGGCGCTGCGTGCGCAGGGCTGCAACTGCTGCCAGGTCGTCCTGCGCTCTTTTGAGGATCAGGTCGACGTTTCACGCGAGGAGCTGATGCGCTTCGGCGCCGGCTTCGGCGGCGGAATGGGCTCGACTTTCGCGACCTGCGGCGCGCTCTGCGCCGCGCAGATGCTCCTGGGGCTCAAGCTTTATCAGGGCAGCCGCATCAACCCGGATGCGCGCGCGATGCTCGAAGCGTTCCGCGAAAAATGCGGCGCGGTGACCTGCCGCGAGATCAAAGGGCTCGATACGGGCAAACCGCTGATCGATGACTGCAAAGACTGCATCCGGATCGCGATCGAGCTT
>CACZON010000018.1 GCA_902782805.1 Oscillospiraceae bacterium | reverse complement strand
TGATCGACGGGGAAACCGGCGATATCTATTACGATCCTTCGTATATCGAGTATCCGGTCGGAAAATAAGCGAATTTCGGCGAAAAGAAAAACGGACCGGGAAGCGTACGCCTCCCGGCCCGTTTTTTGATTACGTTTTCGCATCGATGCGCAGCGCTCAGAACAAGCTTTCCGGATCGACGGCCTCATCGCCCAAATAAACCTCGAGGTGGAGATGATTGCCCTCGATGATTTCCTGCGGCGTTTCGAGAACGGAGCCGATCTCCTCGCCGGGAGAGACGCGGTCGCCTGCGCTGCAGAGGAACGTGCCGCCAAGCCCGCAGTAACGGGCGGTGTAATCACCGTGCTGAATTTCAACGACGTTGCCGAGATAAGGATCGGAATACGTTTTCAGAACGGTGCCTTCGCTGATCGAGCGGACCAGCGCGCCGCGCGTCGCCCGGTAATCCGTTGCTTTATGCACTCTCCAGTCCCGGAACGTTTCGCTGTAGACCGGCGCGTCGGAATAGCCCTTGGTGATCTCCGTTCCGATCGGGCGCACGAAGAACGTCGCCTGCGGCGGGGGAGCCTCGCTCTGCGCCGGCTCGCCTGCAGTCTCGTCCTGCGAGGAATCACTGCTTTCCGGCTCAAGATTAGGATCGTAATCTACGTGGGCGGGGAGGCTCTCCGGTTTAGAGCTTCCCGTATTCGAGCTTTCCTCGAGCGGCGGTTTTGAAACGGCGCTTTCCGGCGGATCGGTTTTTGCGCCCGGACGCTCGGCGGCGGACGGTTCGGTTTTTTCGATGAACGAGGAAGCGCCGTTCGGACGGACCGGTTCGCTTTGGGCGAGAGAAGACTCCTGCGCCGGTTCTTTGAGCGCGGGCACTTTTGAAAACTTCGTATACGTCAGGACCGCGGCAATCCCGATCCCGACAAGACAAACGCCTACGGCGATATAAAAACCGGCTGTGGCTCTCTTTCGTTTTCTGTAATACATGTTGTTCACCTCGGCTTTATTTTTGACCGCGCAAAAATAAATATACCGGGTTCTTGTAATTTTTCGTGAGGAATGCTATAATTTCATTAACGGAATAAATTGATTATCGAACAAAAGAAAGGGCAATTCAAATGACAAGAGAAGAAATTTTACAGATCCCGAAATTAGGTTTCGGCCTGATGCGTCTTCCGACCCTCGAAAACGGAAAAATCGATCTCGAAGCGACCAATCGGCTTGTCGACCGGTTCCTCGAAGCCGGATACCGCTATTTCGATTCCGCATACGTCTACGCTGGCGGCGATTCCGAGCGTGCGATCAAGGAATGTCTTGTCAAGCGCCATCCGCGCGAGAGCTTCTATATCGCAACGAAGCTTCCGAGCTGGAACCTGCGCGGCAAAGAAGACGTCGAGCGGATTTTCAACGAAGAGCTTGAGCGCACCGGCGCCGGCTATTTTGATTTCTATCTGCTCCATAATCTCACGAGCGAAGATATCGGCGCGTTCCTCGAGGGCGACGCGTTCAATTTCGTCAAAGAAAAGAAAGCGCAGGGCCTGATCCGCAACATCGGCTTCTCCTGCCACGACGGCCCCGAATTCATCAATCAGATTCTGCCCGAGCATCCCGAGCTCGATTTCGTTCAGCTCCAGATCAACTATGCCGACTGGGAAGCGGCGAACGTGCGCTCGCGCGAATGTTACGAAGCGGTTGTTGCAAACGGACGTCCGGTTATCGTAATGGAGCCGGTCAAGGGCGGCACGCTCGCTTCGCTGCGTCCCGAGCTCGAAGCGGTCTTCAAGGAAGCGGATCCCGAGGCGTCGATCGCCTCCTGGGCGATGCGCTTCGTCCGCTCGCTGCCCGGCGTCGCCGTCATTTTGAGCGGTATGAACACGATGGAGCAGGTGGAGGACAATATCGCCACCTTCGACGCGATGAAACCGCTTTCCGAAGCGGATTACGCGGTGATCGAAAAAGTCCGCGAGCTGATGGCCCAGGCAAAGACCGTTCCCTGCACCGCCTGCAAATACTGCGTCGACGGCTGCCCGATGAGCATCGATATCCCCGGCGTTTTCCAGATGCTCAATACCGCGAAAACCTACGGGTTTACCGAACGGCTGCGCAGCGAATACGAACAGCGTGTTTCGAACCGCGCCGCAGAGTGTATTTCCTGCGGCCAGTGCGAGGGCATCTGCCCGCAGCATCTTTCCTGCATTGAATATCTCGCCGAAGCGGCAGAGCTTTTCGGCTCCTGATCTCTGAACCTTCAACCGTAAAAAAACAGCCCGCAGACACGGGCTGTTTTTATGTTTATGCGGTTTTTCGGAGAATCCCGTTTCGGGTTAAAGCGTTTGGATCCCGCCGAGGGTTTCGCGGATCATGCGCGCCGTATAGCGGCCGAGCTCGGCAAAGCGGTCTGTGATGAGCATCACGCCCTCAAGCTCGCTGACACATTTGCCGAAAACCTCGCGCATCAGCTCGCCGACGGGGATCAGGAACTGACCGCAAAGAAGCGTGCAGGGCTTTTTCAGGGAGGTGTAGCGCCCGTTTTTGAGAACGAGCGGAGAGTTTGAATAGAGCTCCAGCGTATCGCCCGAGGGGAAGGTAAGCTGCGCGCGGTCGCCGGCTTCGAACGTTTCGAGCTTTGCGCCGTACGCGGCGACGAGCAGCTCGGCGGGAGCGTAGAGCGCAGGGGTTTCGAACATTTCATCGAGCGGCAGGGCTGCAAAATGCTCGCCCGGCGCGGCTTTGAAAATGCGGGGATAGCCGTCTTTGTTGGCGGTATAATCGATCCGCTTTCCGCCCTTGAGGAAGCAAAGGGAACCGGTCGAGAAGGCAACGGCGGTTTCGTCCGGGGCAAACTCGAGCTCGCAGACGATTTTTCCGTCGACGCGCCGGCAGAAGCGGTAGAGCGTCTCCCAGAGCATCTCGGCGCCTTCGGCGGGCTCGCGATGGCCCATGTCCTTGATTTCCCAGACGATCACGGGCGCCTTTTCGCCTTCGAAACAGAGAAGGTTGTTCTTGCCGCGGATCTGCAGCTTCGGGATGCTGCGCGCGCCGTTCGCGTCCTGCCAGAGGAATCGGTTGAGGTCGTTCATGCCGTAGCGCTTTTCGTAGATGTAGTAGTTTTCCGGAAGCGGATCGGGCAGATGAAAGAAGACGTCCTTTTCACCGCGCATCTGGAGCACCGGAAGCGCGCCGACCGGGCGTTCGTCGCAGACCATTTCCTCGGGGGAGGAGCCGGTCATATATCCGGCGGCGGCGAGGACCTCGGGATGCTGCATCGTAAAAGCGAGCGTCATCATATCGCCGTTGGACATGCCCTGCATAGAGATCCGCTCACGGTCAACGGGATATTCACGGCAGATCTTTTCGATCAGATCGTAGACGTACTGGATATCGCGGTCGCCGCATTTCCAGGTTTCGTAATCGGGAGAGTTGGGGTAGATCACCATGAAGCCTTCGCGGTCGGCGATCTTGTGCCAGATCGTATAATCTGCCCAGCGCCGGCCGTCGTTGCCGCCGCCGTGGATCTGAACGACGAGCGGGAACTTCTCTTTTTTCTTCGCGCTCTCGGGGAGATACTCGTACCAGATGTTTTCCGCTCCCGGGACGATTTCGGCGCGTCTTTCCGCGAGGTTTTCAATCGCGGGGAGCTTCGCCATATTCTCGAAATTGCGGAAGACGACGGTGTTTTTGCGGTAGGATTCCATAAAGCTGCTGTTCATAACATCGCTCCTTTTTCTGTTTTCTCTGATTCGATTATAAAGGAAAATCCGACCTTTTACAACGTGTTTTCGGAGAGATCGGGAAAGTAGGTACATATTGACAAATTCAAAGGGATGAAACTGTCTAAAAAAGACAAAAAAAGAACGCTAAGTTTAGCGGAAATACCGTCTGTTATTTTTGACACAAATATGCTATAATCCTTAGTGTATAAATCTGTGCCTGTATGGTCTTTCGGCATTTTTTCATGCCGGAATTTTCCGGAAATCGGGCGCGGAAGAATCTACTATCGCGGGGTTAAAATCCACCCGCAAGGAAGAGAGGAAATCGATTTATGCCAAACAAAAAAACGAAAGTTCCTTTCCGCGGAACCCCTGAGCAGGAGCAGGAGCTTCGCGCAATGATCGCCGAGCTCAAGGATCAGGGCGGAGCGCTGATGCCGATCCTTCAGAAGGCTCAGGGAATCTACGGCTATCTGCCGATCGAAGTTCAGAAGATCGTTTCCGAAGAGCTTCGCATTCCGCTTGAGGAAGTCTACGGCGTTTCGACGTTCTATTCGCAGTTCTCCCTCAATCCGAAGGGCGAAAACAAAATTTCCGTCTGCCTCGGTACCGCGTGCTATGTCAAAGGATCCGGCAACGTTTACGAGCGCATCCAGAAGGAGCTCGGGATCAAGGGCGGCGAATGCACGGAAGATATGAAATTCTCCCTCGACGCCTGCCGCTGCGTCGGTGCCTGCGGTCTTGCGCCGGTTATGATGATCAACGAAGAGGTCTACGGCCGCCTGACTCCGGACGAAGTCCCGAAGATCCTGGCGAAGTATTCCGCTTAACGTTTCATAATTCATAAAGAGGAACCTGCCTTATGAAAATCAACGTGATCAAAGAGCTGCTCGAAGGAAGAGTCCTTTGCGGAGAGGATCATCTCGACCGCGACGTCTATTCCGCCTGCGGCAGCGATATGATGAGCGACGTTCTTGCGTACGTAAAGGATCAGGCCGTCCTGCTGACGGGTCTGGTCAATTCCCAGGTCATCCGTACCGCCGAAATGATGGATATGGTCTGCATCGTGTTCGTGCGTTCGAAGCAGCCGACGAAGGAAATGATCGAGCTTGCCGACGAATGCGGCATGGTGATGCTCACGACCGATCTGAGGATGTACGAAGCCTGCGGAAGACTTTTTACGAACGGCCTTACCGGATACGGTGAAAGCCATGAATGATGAACGTCTCGGTTTCCACTTTGACGTGGACGGAACGAATTTTACCTCCGCCGGGCAGGCCTCGGTCGAGGTGAAAAAGAATCTTCGTCAGATCGGCATCTCTCCGGAGATCATCCGGAAGGTATCGATCGCCATGTACGAAGGGGAGATCAATATGGTGATCCACGCGGGCGGCGGTACGGCGGACGTTTACGTTTCCGAAAACTGCGTAGAAATCGTCCTTCGCGACGAAGGCCCCGGCATCGCCAACGTTGATCTTGCCATGCAGGAAGGTTTCTCAACCGCGCCGGATAATATCCGCTCGCTCGGCTTCGGCGCCGGAATGGGTCTGCCGAACATGAAGCGGTATACCGACGAAATGAAAATTGAAACGCAGCTCGGCAAGGGCACCTGCATCACGATGCGGGTATTCTTCTGAGCCGGCGGAAAATGAGGAAATAGAATGGATACTTATCAGCATTCGGTTTTGCTCGACCGCTCGAAATGCACCGGCTGCACGACCTGCCTCAAGCATTGTCCGACCGAAGCGATCCGGATCAGCGACGGGCATGCGGTCATCAATTCCAAGCGCTGTATCGATTGCGGCGAGTGTATCCGGGTCTGTCCTCACGAAGCGAAACGGGCCGAATGCAATACGCTTGAAAACATCGGACAATTTAAATGGCGCATCGCGCTGCCCGCGCCGAGCCTTTACGGGCAGTTCGAAGAGCTCGACGATATCGACTACGTCCTTCAGGGCCTTTTGGACATCGGATTCGACGAAGTCTACGAAGTCTCTCAGGCGGCGGAGCTCGTGAGCGAGTATACGCGTTTATACCTGAAAACGGAAGGCATCAAAAAGCCGGTCATCAGCTCGGCCTGCCCGGTGATCGCGCGTCTGATCGCGCTGCGCTTTCCGTATTTGAAAGACAATCTGCTGCCGCTTCTGCCGCCGATGGAAATCGCGGCGATGCGTGCGCGTGACCGGGCGCTTAAAGCGCATCCGGAGCTTTTGCCGGAAGAAATCGGCGTCTGCTTCATTTCGCCCTGTCCCGCAAAGACGAGCTACGTCAAAAACGGCTTCGGCTCCTATAAGAGCCGCGTCGATATGGTGATCTCGATCAGCGACGTTTACTTTATGCTGATCGCAAAAATGAACCGCGGCGTATTGCCGCCGCCGGTTTCACGCTCGGGCATGATCGGCCTGAGCTGGGCGACTTCCGGCGGAGAAGCGGGCGCGCTTTTCAACGATAAATACCTTGCGGCGGACGGAATCGAAAACGTGATCAAGATCCTCGATCAGATCGAAAACGAATCGATCCCGAAGCTGGAATTCATCGAACTGAACGCCTGTACGGGCGGCTGCGTCGGCGGCGTGATGGCGGTGGAAAATCCGTTTATCGCCAAAGCCAGACTGCAGAATCTGCGCCGGTATCTCCCGGTTTCGCAGAATTTCCTCGGTCCGGACGAGCGTTATATCCCGAACGAGAGCTTCTTCGAGGATATTCCGGTTTATCAGCCGATGACCCGCCTGAGCGACAATATCGGCAAGAACATCCGGATGATGGCGGATATCGAAAAGCTGCGGCTTGAGCTGCCGGGGATCGACTGCGGTTCCTGCGGCGCGCCGAGCTGCCGGGCGCTCGCGGAGGATATCGTAAAAGGCGAAAGCACAATCGACGCCTGCGTGATCCGGAGATTCCGCCTTGAGCAGGAACAACAGAAAGCCTCAGAGGAGGATGCAAAAAACGATGAACGTCCGTGATCTTGCCGAAAAACTGGAGCTTACCGCGTTTGCGTTGCCGGATGCCGACCGAACGGCCGAAGGCGTCTATATCGGCGATCTTCTCAGCTGGGTAATGGGCCGGGCGCAGAGCGGTCAGGTCTGGATCACGATCATGTCCAATATCAACGTCATCGCGGTCGCTTCGCTTTCCGACGTTGCCTGCGTGGTGCTCGCGGAGGGCGTAACGGTGGAGGAAAGCATCCTCGAAGCGGCGAATCAGCGCGGGATCAATCTTCTGGGCAGCAATAAGCCCGCCTACGAGATCGCGCTGGAGCTTTCCCGATTCGTATGAACCGTTATTTCTACGATTTTCATCTTCATTCCTGTCTGTCGCCCTGCGCCGACGATGATATGACCCCTTCGAACATTGCCGGAATGGCTTCGCTCGTCGGGCTGAATCTCCTGGCGCTGACGGACCATAACAGCGTGAAGAACACGCCGGCGTTTTACGAAGCCTGCAAGCGCTTCGGGATCATCCCGATCGCAGGCATGGAGCTGACGACCGCCGAGGAAATCCACGTCGTCTGCCTCTTTGAAACGCTCGAAGGCGCGCTTGCCTTCGGAGATGAAGTTGAAAAGCGCCGCGTACGGATCAAAAACCGCGCGGAGATTTTCGGAAATCAGCTGATCGTCGACACCGAGGACAACGTCATCGGCAGGGAAGAGGATCTTCTTCCCAACGCAACGACGGTTTCGCTCGAAGAAGTCCCCGGCATGGCGGAGCGGTTCGGCGGGATCTGTTATCCGGCGCACATCGACCGGATGGCAAACGGAATCATTGCCGTTCTCGGAACGTTTCCGCAGGAGCCGAAGTTCCTTTGCGCGGAGCTCAATTCGCCCGAACGGAAAGAGGAATACCTCCAGCAGTACCCGATCCTTCGGGATAAACGGATCCTCTGTTCTTCGGATTCCCACAATCTCTGGAGCATCCGCGATGAAAACGATTCCTTCCTCTTGGAGGATGAGCCCTACAGCGGCGATTTTGTCCGCAGCAATCTTTTCCGGGTATTAAGGAGCACGTTATGAAAGAGCTTTCCCTCAATATTCTCGATATTGCGGAGAATTCCGTAAAGGCGCAGGCGAAGATCATCACGATCGAAATCGCCGAAGATGAGGAAACGCTCGCGCTTTCGGTCGAAGACGACGGAACCGGCATGAAACAGGCGTTTCTCGAAGCCGTAACCGATCCCTTTACCACGACCCGCACCACACGGAACGTCGGTCTCGGAATCCCGCTGCTCAAGATGGAGGCGGAGATGACGGGCGGATCCTTTTCGATCGATTCCCGCCATATTTCCGATTTCCCGGAAACACACGGGACGAAAACCTCGGCGACCTTTTTTAAGAATCATCTCGATATGACGCCGCTCGGGGATATCGTCTCAACCGTCGTTGCGCTGATCCAGTGCAATCCGGAGCTTGATTTTGTATATCACCACAATCTGCCGGGCCGGGAGGTTGCCCTCGATACGAGGGAGCTTCGTTCCGTTCTCGGCGAAGAAGTCCCGCTAAACAACGCTGACGTGATCGTTTGGATCAAGGAATTTCTGAACGAGCAGTACAGCGATTGATAAAGCAAATATCTTTAGAAAGGATCAGATCTTTATGAAATCATTGGCAGAACTTTCAGCGATCAGAGAGAAAATGAAAGAAAAAGTCGT
>CACZON010000017.1 GCA_902782805.1 Oscillospiraceae bacterium | reverse complement strand
CACGAGTCGCTGCGGCGTGAGCGGCCCCTGGTTCGGATCGTGGATGGTCATGCGCTCGCGGATCACGCGCTCGAGGCGCGAAAAGCCGATGCGGAACTGGTTCTGGAGCAGCTCGCCGACGCAGCGGATGCGGCGGTTGCCGAGATGGTCGATATCGTCGGTCGTGCCGAGTCCGAGCGCGAGGCAGCTCATATAGTTGATCGAAGCGTAGATATCTTCCACCGTAACGTGGTTCGGCTGAAGCTCCGCGAAGCGTTCGATGATTCCGTTTTTGATCTCTTCCTCATCGTCTCCGGCTTTGTCGAGGATCTCGCAGAGCACCTTGAAGGATACGCGCTCTCTTACGTTGCATTCGGCTTTTGCGTCGAACGAAACGTACTTCGAAATATCGACCATGCCGTTGGAGATCACGCGGACTTCCTTTTCGCCGAGGAGCAGGTCGACGCACGATACGCCGGCGTCGTCGAGGGCGCGCGCCTTTTCGCGGGTGAGGACCTCCCCCGCTTCGGCCAGCACTTCGCCCGTTCTCGGGTCGGCAACCGGCTGCGCGAGCGTTTGTCCGGTAATTCTTCCTGCAAGATTGAGCTTCTTATTGTATTTATAGCGGCCGACGCGCGACAGGTCGTAGCGGCGCTCGTCGAAGAAGAGCCCGTTGAGATGCGAAAGCGAGCTTTCGATCGTCGGCGGCTCGGAGGGGCGCAGCTTGCGGTAGACCTCCAGGAGTCCCTCGTTCATCGTCTTGCAGGGATCCTTTTCGATCGTCGCGCGGATGCGGTCGTCGTCTCCGAAGAATTCGTAGATCTCGCCGTCCGTTCCGAGCCCGAGGGCGCGGATCAGCACGGTAACCGGGATCTTGCGGTTTTTATCGATGCGTACGTAAAGCACGTCGTTGGCGTCGTTCTCGTATTCGAGCCACGCGCCGCGGTTCGGGATGACCGTCGAGGAGAAAAGCTCCTTGCCCGAGCGGTCGTATTCCATCTTATAATAGACGCCCGGAGAACGGACGAGCTGGGAAACGATCACGCGCTCGGCGCCGTTGATGACGAAGGTGCCGCTCTGGGTCATCAGGGGGAAATCGCCCATGAAGACCTCGGATTCCTTGATCTCTCCGGTCTCGCGGTTGAAAAGACGCGCCTGTACGCGCAGCGCCGCGGAATAGGTGGCGTCGCGCTCTTTGCATTCCGCCACGCTGTAGTTTGGCGTAGTGTCGAGCTTGTAATCCGTAAAATCGAGAACGAGATTGCCGGTATAATCGGTGATCCCCGAAACATCCTTGAAAACTTCCTTGAGCCCTTCGTCCAGGAACCACTGATACGAACTCTTCTGAACCTCGATCAGGTTCGGCATATCGACGACTTCATCGATATGCGAAAAGCTCATGCGGGTGGTCTTTCCTAGAGAAACGGGTCTGACATCTACCATCTGCTCAATCACTCCAATTCATACTTTTACCGCTTCCGAAAAAGCGGTCCTTTTCGTCTTCCGATGCGCCTTTCGGCCGCCGCACAACGCGATTCGAAATTCATGCTTTTATCCCAAATTTTCGGGAAAGCTTGAAATTTTTGTCGAATTGTGATAAACTGAAACCTGTAAAAAGGCGCACTATCCCCGATACTACGGGCAGTTTATCATTATATTCCCATTTTTTCATTTTGTCAAGCTTTTTTTCACTTCGCAGGGTTCTCCGGCGATAGGAGCCAACATATTTGCCCGGCAGTCGCTGCTCTGCCTCGCCGCCTGCGTTCTGCCCTAAAAAACGCACGCCCCTCCCCGTCCCGTTTTTTCCCTTTAACCGAATTCTACTCCGATCCCGTTCTCACAACAAAAAAGGAGATATACAGATGCCAAAATGCACAAAATGCGGCTCGGATCTGGCGGCAAACGTCGCCGTCTGCCCCATCTGCAAAACGCCCGTTGAAAAAGAATACCGCGATCTCTCCCACACCCCGGCCTACGCCTCGCCGGATTACGACGTTCCCCCGCCGAAAAAGAGCCGCTACGCGCCCCTCGGCGCATGGCGCACCTTCGGCTGCATCCTGCTGATGCACCTGCCGGCGATCGGGCTTGTGTTCGCGGTCGTATGGGCGCTCGGCGGCGCCTACCGGCGCGGCAAAACGAACCTCGCCCGCGCGGTTCTGCTCCTGTGGCTCTTCGGCCTGCTGATCCTCTGCGGCGCGGCCTGCGCGCTTTGGTTTACCGGCGTTTTCGAAGCGTATATCACGCCCTTTATCAACCATATCGCGAATTTCTTCGGCTACGAATTCACGATGCCGTTCTGATCCCCAAAAAACGAAGAACCGGATGGCTTGCGCCATCCGGTTTTTTATCGTCCGAAAATAACGAT
>CACZON010000016.1 GCA_902782805.1 Oscillospiraceae bacterium | reverse complement strand
CAGGAAAAAGAACCCGATACAGCAGATCAGATAGACCGCGTCGGCAGCGCCGAACGGTTTTTCCTTTGCGTAATAGAATTTCTCGCGGTACCCGCGCAGCAGCATGCTCGAATAGAGCTCCTGCGCCCGGTCCATGCTCCGCAGCAGCAGCTGCCCAAGGAACGAGCCCCAGGCGGAAAACCGGATCCCTTTCTGGCCCGGCGCGCGCAGATGATAGGCGTCCGTCATAACCGAAAGCTCCTGGGTCATCACACCGGCGTAGCGGTAGGTCAAAAGCAGCAGCGTTACGATCATGCCGGGGACGCGGAGCTTCCGCAGCGCGCCGCAGAGGCTGTCGATCGGAGTCGTTGCCATCAAAAGGAACGAGGCCATCAGCGCGAAAAGTCCTTTGAGCATCAGGGTAATCATCGAAACGACTCCGCCGCTGATCGTTACGGATCCGATCTGCAGCAGAGGCGCACGGTCGAAGAAGGGATTCGCAAGCCCGACCGCCATCACGAGCGGCAGTACGATCCGCAGCTTATAAAAGCAGGTGCGCACCGGAATTCCGCTTACCGCAAAGAGAACGATCGGCCAGAGCACCATCGGCACAAGTCCGGACAGATCGTACTTCCCGAACGAGACGACCAGAACGATATATGCAATTGTCGAAAGCAGTTTTGCGATCGGGTTGAGACGGTGGATCGGTGAATCCGCTGCCGCAAGGGTATCCATCTGCGAAAGCTCCCGAAGCGCTTTTTCCATTTTGTTCATCGCTTTTCTCCGGACATACGAAGAAGGGGGCATCCGAAATGCCCCCTCTCAGATTTTTTCCTGCGATTTATTCCGTTTTCCGTTTTTTCCGGAAGAACCCGCCGACCAGGCAGATCAGTAGCGCCACACCGGCGACCATGATCGAACCGACGATACCGGAAACGGTCGTTCCGACAGGCGTATCGTTATCCGCAAAGGCGTAATCCGGCAGGAAAGCCGTTTTCTCCTGGATTTCCGCCGCCGTATCCGCAACCGGGCTCTGGATCCCGAAGTTTTCTTCATCGAGGCCCATATTCTCGCTGTAGCCTTCCTCGGCGTTGCCGAAGAGCGCCCATTCGAGGCCGTCCGGGTTGGAGCTCGCAACGAGGCTCAGCCCGCCGCCGACAACGAGCGCAACCACGGCGAGGATCGCGATCGTCACTTTGAGTGAATGCTTTTTCGCTTCTTTCGCAGGCTCAACGTTGCGCAGCAGCTCGGGTCTGGATTCATAGACGAAAATCAGCACCGCCGCCGTAACGAGGCCTTCGATCAGACCGATCGCAAGGTGGATCGGCTGCATCAGGGCTACGAACGCGCCGAAGGGCAGTTCGGTGATTCCGGAAACGGTCGTTTCAAGCACAACGGAGAACGCGCCGAGCTGGAGCGTTACGACGCAGCCGATGATCGAGGCAACCAGAATCCGGATCCGGGTTCCGCCTTTGCTCTCGCCGAACCATTTGTTCTGCATGATCGGCCGCCAGATCAGGTAATAGCCGACAAAACAGCCGTAGAACGCCATATTCCAGACGTTGGCTCCCAGCGCCATCAGACCGCCGTCGGCAAAAAAGAGGCATTGTATCGCCAGAATTACGATCATCGAAAGGAATCCCGCGTGCGGTCCCAAAAGCGCGGAGAGCAGCATACCGCCGCACATATGGCCGGAAGAACCGGTTCCCGGGATCGTATAGTTGATCATCTGCCCCGCGAACACGAGCGCGGCCGTAACCGCCATCGTCGGGAGCTTCTGCGGCTCATCGTCTTTCCGAAGCCTGTGGATCGAAAAACCTGCTGCCGTACCGGAGGCAACGTACATCACAGCTGCAGTCGCCGGCGCCAGCAGTGCATCTGCCATATGCATAAAAGCACCTCTCTTTATAGTTCTGTTTTCAGTATAAAACCGGCAGATTTCGCCTGCAAGCCCCCCGGGGGGTTAATATTCGATTTTTTAATTATTATTTCCGAGAACAGATCATTTCCCGAGCAGTTTCAAAAATCGTTTGTCGTTCATCTGCTCGTTCGTTACGTATTCGCCGTCGAAGAACAACGCATAGGTTGTGACCGGCGTCGGCGCGTTCTGCGCGTCCTGTCTGGTTTCCAGATGAATCGCCCGAAAGGGTACGCCCTCTGCTTTTGCGGTTTCGATCAGGGTTGGAACGTACTTCGCGTTATACGGGCACTGGCTCGTATAATAGAGGACGTAGCCTTTTTCTTCCACGCGCGGCTTCTTTGCGCAATCTTTGAACCGCGGCGTTTCGGCGCCGCTATCAAGCGGCAGATACCAGAGCTGGATCCCGTTTTCCGATTCATCGGCAACGGTAAACCCTTTATGCTTAAGATACTTCGGATCCGCGAGAAACGGCTTTTTCTTCGCCGAGGAAAGGATGCAGAGTCCCTTTTTCCCCTGCTCTCCGGCGTCTCTGAGGCATTCGCCGAGCAGATCGTTCGAATAGCCGTGTCCCTTGAATGAGCCGGAAACCCAGAGGCAGTCGATATAAAGATACCCCGGCGCGCAGATCGGCACCCATGCGTTTTCGGCAGGGAGATACTCAATAAAGCATTTGCCGCGCTCCGCGCTCTTCAAAAACACGAGCCCGTCATCGAGCAACTGTTCCATCCAGGCTTTTTTCGAAGCGACCTGAACGTCGTTGTTGTTGGAAATCGCGCAGCAGATGTGTTCTTTTTCGATATTTTCCTTTGTGATGCGAATGTATTCCATCTTTTCTCTCCTTCTGTTCTATCAGGATTGAACCGATACGGATCCGTTTGCACTGAACGTATGTCCGTTCCTTCCTACGCCTTGGGCACATTCCCCGCGCAGGGGATATCATTGCAAAAGGCACTTGCCCAAGCAAGTGCCTTTTGTATGGTGGAAATGAAGGGGATCGAACCCTTGACCTCACGGATGTGAACCGTGCACTCTGACCAGCTGAGCTACACTTCCATCTGGATACTGCTATTATATCACAGAATCCGTGAAAATCAAACCGTTTTTAGAAATTTTTCCGGAAGGAGTTTTCGAAACGCGTTCGGCAGGGAATATTCCTCAGAAAGCGCATCGAAACCGGCGTATCGGAAATTGCCCTTCGGTTCGCTGCAAAGGATGAAATACGGATGCATTTCCCAGACGATATGCGTAAAAATGTGATTCTTCGGCGGCAGCGGTCGGATTTCCAGCGCGTCGATCCCGTTTTCCTCAAGCCACGAAGATACATCCGGCTCGCTGAGCTTTCCCTGCGCGTTCGGCAGCTCCCAGAGCGAAGAGAGCAGTCCCTTCGGCGGGCGCTTCCGGATCGCGAGCGTATCGCCGCAGCGGATCAGGAAAACCGTTTTTACTTCGCGCTTCTTTTCGGGCTTTTCCGACTTTTTCGGATAGAGGAGCTCCTCCCCCGCCGCGTGCGCTGCGCAGAGCGCCGAGAGCGGGCACTGCGCGCAGAGCGGTACCCCACCCGGCAGACAAACGAGCGCGCCGAGTTCCATCAGGCTTTGCGTAAAGTCGCCGCAGCGCGCTTCGGGATAAATCTCCCGCAGCGCCGATTCCATTTCTTTTTTGTACGTCGGGTCCCTGAGATCCGACGGGTTTCTGCAAAGGCGCGAAAGCACGCGCAGCACGTTGCCGTCGACGGCGGGCGTCGGCAGCCCGAGCGCAATCGAACAGATCGCTCCGGCCGTATAATCGCCGATCCCGGGCAGCGAGCGCACTTTTTCAAAGTCGCGCGGGAAAACGCCTCCGAATTCGCCGACGATCTTTTTCGCCGCTTTCTGCATGTTCTTCACCCGGGAATAGTAGCCGAGTCCTTCCCAGAGCTTCAGGAGCTTTTCTTCGGGAACGTCCGCGAGCGTCCGGAGATCCGGCAGCGCTTCCAAAAAGCGCAGATAATAGGGGATCACCGCCGAGACGCGCGTCTGCTGGAGCATGATCTCCGAAACCCAGATTTTATAGGGATCGTTCGTTTTGCGCCAGGGAAGCTCCCGCGCCGAGTGGGTATACCAGGCAAGCAGCGGCGCTGCGATTTCCGAAAGCGGCTTGCCGCCTTCGAGCAGAAATTCCGCTTTATTCTCCTTCGCCGTCCGGTTCTTCAAGCTCCTTTTTCTCCTTTTTTGCCGTATCGATACTCTTGCCGAAAACGAAATACCGCTGATAGAGGAATTCCGTAACGAAATTGAGGATCATGTTGATCGCCGTAACGAGATATTCGTTCCAGCCGAGCGTTTCCGTAAGATAATTCCCGAAGATCGTGGAAAGCGGCGTAAATACAGCGTAATACGCAAGGACCTTCAGCATCGCCACGGGCACGTTCGCCGCCGACTGGAAGGTGAATTTGCGGTTGAGCGTAAAATTCCAGAGCACCGAGAGCAGCAGCGCGATCAGGTAACAAGGCCAGTAGCTCATCCCGGTCAGCTCATTGAGAAGCGTAAAGCTGCCGATCTCGATCAGCCCGGCACTGATCGAAAAAAGCGCGAATTTGATAAAACGCAGAAATTCCTTCGTTTTCATATTGAGGACCTCCGAAAAATAAAATCGGCGTTTGCGCCGTGCGGAAGATCAAGATTCATTATAGACTCCGGAAAAGAACTTGTCAACGCGGCGTTTTGGCTTGTTTTACGCTTTTTTGAGGCGTTGACCTTAAAAGAAAACTATGATAAAATACAAAGGAATTCAATCGGATGAAAGGAGGGCGCGCATGGTATTCTCTTCGCTCGTTTTTTTATTCGCGTATCTGCCGTTTACACTGCTCGTGTATTACCTCGTTCCGCGTAAGGCGCGCAATCTTTTCCTCTTCTTCATCAATCTCGTCTTCTACGGCTGGGGCGAGCCGATGCTCGTCTTCCTCATGCTCTTCAACATCGTTTTCAATTATCTTGGCGGATATTTCGTCGATAAATACCGCGGGAACGCAAAACGCAAAAAGCTCTTCCTTATCCTGACCTGTTCGCTCGATCTTCTGATCCTCGCAATTTTCAAATACGCGGGGATGATCGCCGAAACGATCAATCTTCTCCCCTTCCTCCGGATTCCTCAGCTGAAGATCAGCCTGCCGATCGGCATCAGCTTCTATACCTTCCAGACGATGAGCTACGTGATCGACGTCTACCGCAGCGACGCGCCGGTTTCAAAGAGCCTGATCAATTTCGGCACCTACGTCGCGCTCTTCCCGCAGCTGATCGCCGGCCCGATCGTCCGCTACCGCGACGTTGCCGATCAGCTCAGGAACCGCCGCGAAACGCTCGATCAGTTCACGCTCGGCGTCCGCCGCTTCTGCGTCGGTCTCGGGAAAAAGGTGCTGATCGCCAACTCGATGGGCGCGCTGACCTCGGCGGTTTTCGAAAGCGGCGAGCGCAACGGCGTTTTCGGGACATGGCTCGGGATTATCGCATACACCTTCCAGATCTATTTTGATTTTTCCGGCTATTCCGATATGGCCTGCGGGCTCGGGAATATGCTCGGCTTCGAATTTCTGAAAAACTTCAACTACCCCTATATCGCCCGCTCGGTTACGGATTTCTGGCGGCGCTGGCATATCTCGCTTTCCACCTGGTTCCGCGAGTATGTCTATATTCCCCTCGGCGGCAACCGGCGCGGCGCAAAGCGCCAGATCCTCAACCTGCTGATCGTCTGGGGACTGACCGGCCTCTGGCACGGCGCTTCCTATAACTTCCTCCTCTGGGGGCTCTATTACGGGCTGATCCTGATCCTCGAGAAATTCGTTTTCGCGCGTTTTCTTGAAAAGCTGCCCGCCTTTTTCCAGCACGTTTACACCCTGCTGATCGTCATCTTCGGCTGGGGACTCTTCTATTTTACCGAAACGCGCGCGCTCTTCTCGTTCTTCGGGGATCTCTTCGATTTCACAAGCGGCCTGATCGGCGCAAAGGCGCTGAGCCTGCTGCTTCGGTATCTGCCGATCCTGCTGATCGCGGCGGTCGCGAGCACACCGCTTGCGAAAAAGCTCTGCGAAAAGCTCCGCGCGGCCAGCTGGTTCTGGGTCCCGGAAACCGTCTACTGCGCGGCGATCCTGCTTTTGAGCACCGCGAGCCTCGTCAGCCAAAGTTACAACCCCTTCCTCTATTTCCGTTTCTGATAAGGAGAACGATATGACCTATCGGGCAAAACGCTTTAAAGAAACCTCCGGCAGCGCCGGGCGATTCCGCGCCGCGCCGGCGGTCGTGTTCCTTGCGTTCATTTTCCTGATGGCGCTCTTCTTCCTCTTCTCGAAAAAGGCGAACTACAGCACGAACGAAAAGCGTTATCTTGAAGAATTCCCGGAGACGACCTTCGAAGAAATCTCCTCCGGGAAATTCGGCGAGAACTTTGAGCGCTTTTTTGCCGATCATTTCCCGAAGCGCGATCTGTGGGTCGGCGTAAACGCTTATTACAACCTGATCACCGGCAACAACGGCGCCGCCGGCGTCTATCACTGCAGCGACGGCTACCTGATCAACACCCCGGTTTCCGAAAAGAACCGACTTTCCGGAAACGTTGAAACGATCCTTGAATTCCGAAAAAAAACGGATCTCCCGGTTTACGCCGCGCTGATCCCCTCAACCGGCTATATCGTCTCCGACGTTCTTCCCGCGATCGCCGAACCCTACCGCGACGACGAATATTTCAAAACGATTTCCGCGCGTCTGAACGAAAACGGCGTCGTCTTCGCCGATCTGCGTGAACCGTTCCGGCAATCCGCCGAAGAAGGCACTCAGCTCTACTATAAAACCGACCACCATTTAACGACCGCCGGAGCGTTCGAAGCCTACCGCTCGATCTGCGCCGCGCTCGGAAAGGATTCCATACCGAAGTCGAATCTCAAAACGGATACCTACCACGGCTTCTATGGGACGACTTATTCAACAAGCGGTTTCTGGCTCACAAAGCCCGACACGATCGACGTCTGGCGCGATCCGGCGAGCGACGGCAGCATCCGCATCAAAATCACAGACGGTAATACGGTCAAAGAAACCGATTCTCTCTTCTTCTACGACCACCTGCGCGAGGACGATAAATATCCTGTTTTTATCGACGGCAACCACGCGCTGACCGAGATCACGAACTCCCGCGCACCGCAGGGGACGCTGCTGATCGTTAAGGACAGTTTCTCCCACGCGATCGCGCCGTTCCTCTCGGAGAATTACCGCAGGCTCGTGCTCGTTGATCTGCGCTATTACAAGGCGAGCGTCTCCGAGCTTTGCAATACGGAAAAGCCGGATCAGATCCTCTTCCTCTACGGGATCGACAATTTCCTGACCGACGGCGATCTTGCCTGGCTAAATTAAGT
>CACZON010000015.1 GCA_902782805.1 Oscillospiraceae bacterium | reverse complement strand
TTTCTTCCCGCCGAAAGCGCAAGCGCGATCATCTCTTTCGTCGTCGTTTTGCCGACGCTGCCGGTAACGCCGACGATCGGGATCGGGAATTTCCTTCTGTACCAGGAAGCGAGCGCCTGCAGCGCCGGGACCGAGTTCGAAACGGCGATCAGCGCGCCGCCGTCGGCACGCAGCGGCTGCGCTTCGTTTTCGGTAAAGGAAGCCGCGGCGCCCTTTTCGAAAACGGAATCGATAAAGATGTGCCCGTCCACCCGCTCGCCGCGGATCGGAACGAACAGATCTCCCGGTTCTATTTCGCGGCTGTCGGTTTTAATTCCGGTAACGGGCCGCTCCCCCGCGCCGCAGAGCAGTTTTCCTCCGACGGCCGAGGCGATCTCCCAAACGGTCAGCTGCATCCTTCAGGTCTCCTTTCAGCGGTTCAGTTCTCCGAGCAGTTCCGCAACGACGACGCGTTCGTCGAAGGGATACTTTACGCCGCGGATCTCCTGGTAATCCTCGTGCCCTTTTCCGGCAAGGACGATGATATCCCCCTCGCGCGCGTTTTCAAGGCAGCGGCGGATCGCTTCGCGGCGGTCCGGGATTTTGATATAGTTCCCGCTCGTTTTCGCAAGCCCGGTTTCGATATCGGCGAGAATATCTTCCACTTCTTCAAAGCGGGAGTTATCCGCCGTGATGACCGAAAGGTCGGCGAGTTTCCCGCTGACCTCGCCCATCTCGTAGCGGCGCAGCTTCGGTCGGTTCCCGCCGGCTCCGAACAGGCATACGAGGCGCTTCGGATGATATTCGCGGAGCGTTTCGAGGAGGCTCTGCATACTTACGGCGTTGTGGGCGTAATCGATCAGCAGGGTATAATTGCCCGGCACCGGGACCGGCTCGACGCGCCCTTTCACCTTGACGGCGCGAAGACCGGCGAGGATCGCTTCTTTCGAAACGCCGAGCAGCGAACAGGCGCCGATCGCCGCGAGCGCGTTGTAAACGCTGAATTTTCCCGGGATGGAGACTTCGACGTTCGCTTCGAGCTTTCCCGAAAGCGTAAAGGCGACGCCGAGGAAGCCGGGGCGCGAGAGAAGCTGCTCGCCGCTCGCGCGCAGATCGGCTTTTTCGGAAAAGCCGTAGGTCGTTTTCTCGCAGAGCGCGCCTTCGGTGATCTTCTCCGCGTTCGGATCGTCGAGATTGATCACGGCGCGGCGGCTGCGCTTGAAGAGCATCGCCTTGCACGCGAGGTATTCCTGCATATCCTTATGCTCGCTGCCGCCGATATGATCCTCGGAAAAATTCGTAAAGACGCCGATATCGAAGGTGATTCCGTCCACGCGGTGATCTCTCAGACCGATCGAGGAGACCTCCATCACGCAGGCATCGCAGCCGGCGTCCGCCATTTTCCGCAGATATCGCTGGACCTCATAGGATTCCGGGGTGGTGTTGTCCGTTTTGTAGTGTTCTTCCCCGATCACAACGCCGACCGTACCGATCACGCCGACGTTTTTGCCGGACGCTTTCAGGATCGACTCGATCATATAGGAAACCGTCGTCTTTCCCTTCGTGCCGGTAATGCCGATCATCTCGAGCTTTTCGGCGGGGTCTTCGAAAAACGCCGCGGACATCTGCGCAAGCGCCGCGCGCGTATCCTCAATGATAACAACGGGGCACGCCGCCTCGGTTTCGTGCTCGGCGATCACGACCGCCGCCCCTTTTTCACCCGCCTGCCGCGCGTAGAGATGGCCGTCGCTCGTTGCCCCTTTCAGGCAGACAAACGCGCAGCCGGGGACGACCTTGCGCGAATCGTAGACGAGATCGCTGATTTCCAGGTCCGGGATTTCGTTTTTGACCGCGACCCGGGAAAGAATCCGAGTGAGTTTCATTTCGTATCTCTCCTGTCAGAAGTTGATGCTGCCGATATCCGCTTCGGATCGGATACGCCGCAAAAGGGCGGAACCGGTTCCGGTAAAAAGCGCCTTTGGAAAGTCTTGTCTTCTGCCTTTAAGAATACAATACCTTGCCACGCTTGTCAAACCGGAAATTTGCCTTGACAAGCCGCTCCCTCCAACCGTATAATTGATATCTGGAACCGCAAAAAAACGCGCTTCCCCACCGCCGCGCCGGGATAGCTCCGGCAGCGCGGCAAAACCGCAGGCAGACGCCTGCCGTTCTCTTCGCTTTGGAACAGATCAGATTTGGAGGCGCCTCTATGACGGAATCCTACGAGATTTATCGGTCGTTCGGGATCAGCGAACCCGTTTTCGCCCTCGGCGAAAAAACGATCGAATCCCTTGCCGCCCGGTTCGCGAGAATTGACGAAATTGCGGAATTCAATCAGATGAAGGTGCTCGCAGCGATGCAGAAGAACCGCGTCGGTGCAGCGCATTTTGCGGCCACCACCGGCTACGGCTACAACGATTCCGGCCGCGACACGCTCGAAAAAGTATACGCCGACTGCTTCCATACTGAAGCGGCGCTCGTCCGCCCGCAGATTACCTGCGGCACCCACGCGCTCGCTACGGCGCTCTCAGCGGTGCTCCGCCCGGGAGACGAGCTGCTCTCCCCCGTCGGCAAACCGTACGATACGCTCGAAGAGGTGATCGGCATCCGCGATTCGATCGGTTCCTTAAAGGAATTCGGGATCACCTACCGCCAGGTCGATCTGCTTCCCGACGAACGCTTCGATTATGAAGGGATCCGAAAAGCGATCGGCGAAAAAACGAAGCTCGTAACGATTCAGCGCTCAAAAGGCTACCAGACGCGCCATACGTTTTCCGTTGCGGAGATCGGCGAACTGATCTCCTTCGTAAAAAGCCTCAAGCCGGACGTCGTCTGCATGGTCGACAACTGCTACGGAGAATTCATGGAAACGGTCGAACCCTCCGACGTCGGCGCCGATCTGACGGTCGGCTCGCTGATCAAAAATCCCGGCGGCGGTCTCGCGCCGATCGGCGGATATATCTGCGGAAAAGAAAAATACGTTGAAATGTGCGCCTACCGCCTCAGCGCTCCCGGCCTCGGCCAGGAAGTCGGCGCCAATCTCGGACTTCTGCCCGCGTTTTATCAGGGGTTCTTCCTCGCGCCGACGGTCGTTGCCGGCGCGCTCAAAGGCGCGCTCTTCGCCGCAAGCCTCTATGAACCGCTCGGCTTCCGGGCGGTTCCGAACAGCAAAGAAGAGCGCCACGATATTATCCAGGCGCTCGAGCTTCGCTCCCCCGAAGCGGTTGTTGCCTTCTGCCGCGGGATCCAGGCGGCCGCCCCGGTCGACAGCTACGTTGTCCCGGAGCCGTGGCCGATGCCCGGCTACGAAAGCGACGTCATCATGGCGGCCGGCGCATTCGTTCAGGGCTCTTCGATCGAGCTCTCCGCCGACGGTCCGATCCGCCCGCCCTACGCCGTCTATTTTCAGGGAGGACTTACCTGGTATCACGCGAAGCTCGGCATCCTGATGTCGCTGCAGAAGCTCTGTGACGCCGGTATCGTTTCTCTGTAATATAAAAGGAGATTCTTCTTTATGTGGTTTTGGCTTTCGCTGATCGCGCTGCTTTTCTGGAGCGGCTCCGATCTCTTCTCAAAAATCGGCTCGAAACCAGACGATAAATACAGTCATTGGAAAATGAGCATGGCCGTCGGCCTGATCATGGGCATCCACGCCGCTTACGAAATCTTCATCGGCGGCGTTGAGATCTCATTCGACGCGATCCTCGTCTATCTGCCGGCGTCGTTCATGTATATTCTCTCGATGGTGATCGGCTATATCGCCCTTCGCTTTACGGAGCTTTCGATCTCTTCGCCGATCTGCAATTCCTCCGGCGCGATTGCCGCGATCCTCTGCTTTGTCTTCCTGCACGAAGCCCAGACGGTCGTTCAGGTCATCGGGATCCTCCTCGTTGCCGCCGGCGTGATCGGCCTCGGCTTTGCAGAAATGAAGGAAAGCGACGAAGCGCGCTTTGAGCGCCAGAAAAACGCGAGAGTGCAGTATCGCAAATCCTGGATCGCGCTCGTGCTCCCGATCCTCTACTGCCTGATCGACGCGCTCGGAACCTTCTTCGATTCCGTGATCCTGCGCGAAGAAGATACCGAAACCTTCCTCGATACCGTTTTTCCTCGCACGCTCGACGAAGGCGTTGCCAACGTCGCATACGAGCTGACCTGGCTCGCAATCGGAATCGTTGCCGCCGTTTACGTTCTCATCATCAAGAAAGAGAAGCTCCGCCTGCGCCGCGAAGGGCCGAAGGTCATCGGCGGCATCTGCGAAACCGCCGGCCAATTCGCCTATATCTACGCGCTCGGCGATACGCTCCACAGCGGCTTTGCCGCGGCGATCATTTCCGCCTACTGCGCCGTCTCCGTTTTGTGGAGCCGCATTTTCCTTCGCGAAAAGCTCTCCTGGAAGCATTACGCCGCGATCCTCGTTGCGATCTGCGGCATCGTACTGCTCGGCATTTACGACGGCTGAGAAGTTCCTCAATCAAGATTACAGAAAGAGAAGATACGGCGCCTTTACCGTATCTTCTCTTTTTTGTCGAAGTAAAGATCGGAAACGATCTCGGGAAGATGTACGGGATAGACTCTTCCGAGATACAAGCTCCGAAGAAAATGCTCTGCCGTAGTCTTTCTGAGAAAGATCGGGCCCGACGCACGCCGCTGCGAGACCGGCCCGCGCCGCCAGGAGATTTCCACGCCGAATCCGCCTTTTCTTCTTCCGCAAAGGTAATAGCAGAGCGTCTCATCAAAGTCCTCAATCACGTATTTTCGCTTTCTCATTTCCGTCTCCTCCAAGTTTTGCGAATATTTCCTACATTTATTATAGCAATATATTTTTCAAAAGCAATATTATTGTGAGAATAATTCCAACAATTTTTATCTTTTTCGGATCAATTCCGCGAGTATCAGCGGCAAAACGGATAGAAATGCGACGATTCCCCACGCTCCCGCAGAAAGCGGGCAGGTTCCGAAGATCGCCGCGGCAGGAGGCCATTCGATCACAGCGGTCTGCGCGGCAACGCAGACCGCGGCGCATACCGCCAGCTTGGAGCCGGAGGGCAGTCCGGTTTTCAGGATTGAACGGCTGCTGCGCATCTGAAAAACGTGCGCGATCTGTGAGAGACTCAGTACCGCAAAGCCCATCGTTCTTCCGGTCAGCGGATACGCGCTCTGCAGATCGAAAAAACAGCGGCCGATCGCGTAAGCGAGCACCGAAAGCACCCCGATCAGCGCCCCCTGCGCGGCGAGATCGAAGAGCTCCGCCGCAGAAAAAAGGCGTCCGCCCTTCGGATTCGGCTTCTGACGCATCACGGTTTCGTCGATCGGCTCCGCGCCGAGCGCCAGCGCCGGCAGCGAATCGGTGATCAGATTGACCCAGAGCAGCTGGATCGCGGAAAACGGCAGCGGAAACGCAAGCAGGATCGAAAGAAACACGCAGAGAAGCTCCCCGAAATTGCAGGAGAGCAGGAAACGGACCGTCTGCATGATGTTGCGGTAGATCCCCCTGCCTTCGCGCACCGCTTCTGCGATGGAGGAAAAATCGTCGTCCGTAATGATCAGATCCGCCGCAGATTTCGCAACTTCTGTTCCGCTTTTTCCCATCGCGCAGCCGATATCCGCGGCCTTCAGCGCGGGGGCGTCGTTGATCCCGTCGCCGGTCATCGCAACGACGTTTCCTTTTTTCTGCAGCGCCTTTACGATTCTTACTTTATGCTCCGGCGCAACGCGCGCGAAAACGCGGTAATCTTCGACGCAGGCCGCGAGCGTTTCCTCGCTCATGCGCGAAAGCTGCCCGCCGCTGAGGATCTGGTCCTCCCGTTCGCAGATACCTGCCTTGCGGGCGATCGCTCCGGCCGTTGCGCGGTGGTCCCCGGTGATCATAACGATCCGGATCCCGGCTTTTCTGCAGAGCGCAACCGAATTCGCAACCTTCGGGCGCAGCGGATCTTCAAGCGCGATCAGCCCGAGGAACGTAAACGCATCTTCCTCCAGCGCCTGATCCGGCGCGAGCGTTTTGAACCCGACGGCAAGAACCCTCAGCGCCTCACCGGCCATGCGCGCACATTCTCCGAGCGCCCGGCGCCGCGCCTCCTCTCCCATCGGCTCGGGGCCGTTTTCTCCCTCGAATCCGCTGCACCGCGGAAGGAGCAGATCAGGTGCGCCTTTCGTAACGGCGAGCAGCCGCTCTCCGGCGCGGTGAACGGTCGTCATCCGCTTGCGTTCTGATGTAAAAGGGATTTCCTTTACACGCGGAAAATCGGCCTGTATGTAGGAAATATCCTCTTCGCAGGCGGCAGCGATCGCCGTTTCCGTCGGCTCGCCGCGCAGCGCGTCGCCTACGGCTTCCACGTTGCTGCACAGCACGCCGGCGCGCAGGATCCGCCGCCTTGTTTCTTCTGAGGAAGAAAAGCTCCAGATTTGCCGGACCTCCATCCGATTCTGCGTCAGCGTTCCGGTCTTATCCGTACAGATCACCGTTGCGCTGCCGAGCGTTTCCACCGCCGGCAGACGGCGGACGATCGCCTTTTTCCGCGCCATGCGTCCGACGCCGATCGCGAGGACGATCGTCACCACCGCCGGTAGTCCCTCGGGGATCGCCGCGACCGCAAGGCTCACCGAAAGCAGGAACATTTCGATCACCTCCTGTTTTCGCAGAAGGCCGAACCCGAAAATGACCGCGCAGATCAGGATCGAGCCGATCCCGAGAATCCGGCTGATCTGGGAAAGCTTCTGCTGCAGCGGCGTGTCCGGCGCGCGCTCGGCGCCGATCATCCGGGCGATTTTTCCCACCTGCGTATTCATCCCGGTTTCAACAACGATCCCGGCACACTTTCCGGAAAGGATGCTTCCGCCCGCAAAGAGCAGGTTTCTGCGATCGGGAAGCGGCGTATTTTCCGGCAGAATTTCCGCGCCGCTTTTCTCGGCGCCTTCCGCCTCCCCCGTCAGGGCGGATTCTTCCGCGCGCACCGGCGCTTCGCCGATCACGCGCAGATCCGCCGGAATCAGATCGCCCGCTTCGAGAAAGACGAGATCTCCGGGGACGAGCTCTTCCGCAGGGATCAGAAGCTCCCTGCCGCCGCGTTTTACCCGCGCGTGCGGCGCGGAAAGTTTTTTCAGCGCGTCGATCGCCTTTTCCGCGCGGCTCTCCTCAACGGCGCCGATCGTCGCGTTGATCAGAACGATCAGAAGGATCATCACCGGATCGAAATAGTCCGATCCGCCGCCGAAAAGCGAAGTCACAAACGAAACGAGCGCGGCGGCCAGCAGGATCAGTACGAAAAAATCCGTGAACTGTGAAAAAAGCATTTTCGGGAAATTTTTCGTTTCTTTTTCGGCAATTCTGTTTTCGCCGCAGCGTTCGAGAAGGCGCTGCGCCCGCGCCGCAGGCAGACCGTTTTCCGGATCGGTTCCGAGAATCCGGGCCGTTTCCTCAGCCGAAAGAGTATGCCATTCCATTTTCTCAACTCCTTTCTTTATGTATATTCCGCTTCCCCCGCTTCGTATTCGATCGGCGCGGTGCGAAAAGCGTCGATCCGCGCTGTCCCGCCTGCGAAAAACGCCTTGCGGAGAAAATCAAAAAGCCGGAAGAAATAGTTGACAATTCATTTTGAATCGATTATAATTACTATTGCTGCTTTTGAAAGCGCAATTTGCTGATGTAGCTCAGTAGGCAGAGCACCTCATTGGTAATGAGGAGGTTCACGGGTCCGACTCCCGTCATCAGCTCCAGAAAACGCACGGGTTTCCGTGCGTTTTTTTGTTTTTGCCCGCGGCGCCCTGCGCTGCCGCAGGCCGAAATCAATCTGCCGCGCGAAAGACGAAAATATTGTATTTCGGCAGAAATTCGTATATAATAAAGACAACAAATTCCGGACGGTGCAGAGATGAACAAAGAAGAAGTACTGACCCTTCGAAAAAAGGTCTATGAGAAAGAGTTCGAGCGGATGAATCCCCGCCAGCGCGAGGCTGTTTTTTCCGTAAAGGGACCGCTGTTGATCCTGGCCGGCGCCGGCAGCGGAAAAACGACCGTTGTCGTGAACCGGATTGCCAACCTGATCCGCAACGGCGACGCCTACCGCTCCGAATACGTCTCGCCGGAAGTTACCGAAGAAGACCTCGCCTGCTGCCGCGCGTATCTGGAAAACGGCACGCCGCTGCCGGAAGCTGCGCGCGCGCATCTCGCCGTACGCCCCTGCTTCCCCTGGAAAATCCTCGCGATCACCTTTACGAACAAGGCGGCCGGCGAGCTTAAGGAGCGGCTTGCACGGATCCTGGGCGAGCAGAGCGGCGAGATTTGGGCTTCGACCTTCCATTCCTCCTGCGCGCGGATCCTTCGCCGCGACGCGCAGCGGCTCGGCTTTACGCCGCATTTTACGATCTACGATACCGACGATTCCCGCCGTCTTTTGAAAAACTGCCTCAAGGATCTCGACATTTCCGAGAAGATTCTGCCGATCCGCTCGGTGCTTTCCGAGATTTCCCGCGCCAAGGATTCGCTGATCCTGCCGAAGGAATTCGCGCAGTCCGCCGGCGCGGACTGGCGCCTTTCCCAGATCGCAAAGGTCTACGAACGCTATCAGGACGAGCTGTTAAAGGCCAACGCGATGGATTTCGACGATCTTCTCGTCAACACGATCCGTCTCTTCGAGCTCAATCCCGACGTGCTCGAATACTATCAGAACCGTTTTGAATACGTCCTGGTCGACGAATACCAGGATACCAACCACGCGCAGTACGTCTTCGTCAAACTGCTGACCGAGACGCACCGGAACCTCTGCGTCGTCGGTGACGACGATCAGAGCATCTATAAATTCCGCGGCGCGACGATCGAAAACATTTTAAGCTTCGAGGAAACCTTCCAGAATGCAAAGACGATCCGCCTCGAGCAGAATTACCGCTCGACCCAGAACATCCTCGACGCCGCCAACGCCGTGATCTCTCACAATTTCGGCCGCAAGGGAAAAACGCTCTGGACCGCCAACAAAAACGGCCCGCGCATCTCCTGCTATACCGCCGAAAACGAGCTCGACGAAGCCGACCAGATCGCCCGGACGATCGAGAACAAGGTTGCCCAAGGGCGGAAATTCTCCGATTTCGCGATTCTCTACCGGATGAACACGCAATCGAACGCGCTCGAGCGCATATTTCTCAAATCGGCGATCCCTTACCGGATCGTCGGCGGCCTGCGCTTCTATGAGCGCGCAGAAATCCGCGACGTGATCTCTTATCTGAGCGTCATCAACAATCCCTCCGACGCGATCCGCCTGACGCGCATCATCAACAAACCGAAGCGCGCGATCGGCGAGAGGACCGTAGCGCTCGCTTCCGGGATCGCGGCCAACCTCGGCGTGGATCTCTTTACCGTCATCTCCCGGGCCGATCAGTACGCGCCGCTCTCCCGCAGCGCTTCGAAGCTCAAGGAATTCGCCGCCATGATCGGCGAACTCTCGCAGAAAGCGGAAGAGGGGACTTCACTGGAAGAGCTCTATCAGCTGCTGCTCGAAAAGACGGAGTTTCTCGCATATCTCAAAACGGAATACGAAGATTTTGAAGACCGTATCGACAACGTCAACGAGCTGCTCTCGAACATTGTGACGTTCGAGGAAAGCCGCGAAACCGCGACGCTCTCCGATTTCCTCGAAGAAATCTCGCTGCTGACCGACCTCGACAACTACGATGAAAAGGGCGACGGCGTCGTGATGATGACGATCCACAGCGCAAAAGGCCTTGAGTTCCCGGTCGTCTTTCTCCCCGGTATGGAAGAGGGGATCTTCCCCGGGATGCAGTCGATCTATTCCCCCGGCGAAATCGAAGAGGAGCGGCGGCTCGCCTACGTTGCCATTACGCGCGCAAAGGAGGAGCTCTATTTCTTCAACGCCTCCTCGCGGATGCTCTTCGGCTCCACCTCGCGCAATATGCCCTCGCGTTTCCTCCGGGAAATCCCGCCGGAAATGATCGATTATACCGGATCGGTCTCTTTTTCCTCCTACTTATCCTCTGCGGCGCAGCGGCCCAAATCTCAGCCGGCCGCACCGCGCAGCGTTTCGTTTGCAAAGCCGGCCGCGCCGCCGGCGGGCTCCGGGAGCGAAACCTTTTCGATCGGCGACCGCGTCTTCCATAAAGTATTCGGCGAAGGGCTCGTCCTTTCGAGTAAGCCGATGGGCGGAGACTGCCTCGTGGAGATCGCCTTCGACAAAGTCGGAACAAAAAAGATCATGTCCAATTTCGCACGCCTGAAAAAGCTGTAGTTGCCGCCAGGCCGCAATTTCATACAGAAAGGATCAAGCCCCATGGAACTCGAACTGACTGCCCAAAGCGCAAAAGAAGAATTTCTGAACGTTTTCGCCGAAAAAGTCAAGCGTCCGGGCGCAGAAAAGCTGCTCGCCTGGATCGCGACGACCGACTTTTTCACCGCGCCGGCCAGCACCCGCTATCATTGCGCCTGCTACGGCGGCCTCGTAATGCACAGCGTCAGCGTCTACCGTGTCCTGATGGAAAAGCATTTCAATCCCGAAACGGACAGCGAGGAATCCTTCGCGATCGCCGCGCTGCTGCACGATCTCTGCAAAGCGCAGTACTACAAAGTCTCCACACGCAACGTCAAAAACGAAGAAACCGGCGCCTGGGAAAAGAAGCCCTACTTCAGCGTTGAAGACCGCTTCCCCTACGGCCACGGTGAAAAATCCGTGTTCCTGATCGAACGGCTGATGAAGCTCAAGATCGAGGAAGCGATGGCGATCCGCTGGCATATGGGCGGATTCGACGACGCCGCGCGCGGCGGGAGCTACGCGATCAGCCAGGCGTTCGAAGCCTTCCCGCTCGCGGTCAAGCTCCATCTCGCCGATCTGGAATCGACCTACCTCTACGAACGCGGAACGAGCGAAGTCAACAAATAACCGGGCCAAAGGAAAGGAGCCGCTATGCAAGCTCTGGAAGCACAGGGAATTTCCAAAACCTATCAAAACAACACCGTCCTGCTCCCGCTGGATTTTTCGCTCCGGGAGGGCTCTTCGCTTGCGATCGTCGGTCCGCGCAAAAGCGGAAAAACGACTGCGCTCAAGATCCTCTCAGGCATGATCGCCCCGACGCGCGGAAAATCCTCGGCGTTCGAAATTTCCGCGAAGGAAACGCGCAATCTGTATAAGCTCTGCGGCGTTTCCACGGCGGATACGAACCTCTTTCCGTTTCTTTCCGGGGTCGATAATCTGATCCTGATCGCCTCGCTCTACGGGATCGAAAAAAATGCCGCCCACCAGAAAGCGAGCGAGCTGATGAAGGATCTCGGGATCTGGGAAAAGCGGGAGCAGAAGACCGCCGAATACACGCCGGACGAGAAAGCCCTGCTTTCGATTGCGCGCGCGCTGATCCACGAGCCGAAGCTTCTCTTCTACGATCAGAGCGGCGGCGAAGAAACGGAAAAATCGACCCGCATCATCGGGGAATTTCTGCGCCGTCAAAACGAGGAAAAGGGCCTGACGCTCTGCGTTGCGACCGCGGATCCCGATTTTGCGGAAGCGCTGTGCGTTGAATACGTGATCCTCGACCGCGGAAAATGCCTCGGCGTCGGCTCGTTCGATACACTGCTGCGCGAACATCCGCTGCCGACCTACGCGCGGTTCCAGTCCGCCTCGCCGATCGAAGGTCTGCAGCGCAGCGGCACCTGGTACGAGCAGGCGATCGAGCGCCGGGAGGAATTCCCGCAGCTCCTTCGCAAAATCGTTTTCGGCGGAGCGGATCTATACGCCGCCGAGATCCGGGAGCCGACCTTCCGCGAACTCTACGAAAAAATCCTGGAAGAGAACAAAAAGGAAGAGATCCTACCTTCGGAGGCCGCTTATGAAACTGTTCCGCAAGCTGTTCAATAAAACCGATACGATCCTGATCCGCAACAATATCATCGAGCTCTGGGCCAACCGGCGGTCGCGGTTTTATATCATCTTCGTTCCGGTCCTGATCGCGATCCTGATTCCGGTGCTCTATCTTCTGATCGCGCTGCTGACCTCGGTCGGCGCCAACGTCGGCGCGCTGCGGTCGCTCCTCCCGGAATCGATGCAGGATTACAACGCGGAGCAGACGGTCTATTATCTTTCCACCAATCTTCTGTCTCCGATGCTCTTCCCGATCATTCCGATCTTCGTTTCCACCGTCGTCACCGGAACCTGTCTGATCGACGAAAAGGAGCAGAAAACGATCGGTTCCCTGTTCGTAACGCCGGTTTCGCCCTGGCAGACGCTCCGCTCGAAATTCTACACCGCGCAGCTGATCACCTTCGCGGTGATCCTGCTCTCTTCGTTTTCCTTTTTGATCATCGCCACGATCGGCAATCTGATCCTTTCAACCGCTTTCGTCCTCGACGGCATCTGGGCCGTTACGATCTTCCTCTTCTCGCCGGCGCTTTCGATGTTCAGCTCGCTTCTGGTCATCGTATTTCGGCGGCAGTATCATACCTCGCGCGACGCGTTTAAGAGCGCCGCCTATCTGATCTTCCCGCTGCTGCTCATTTACAGCCTGCAGTTCCTGGCGGTCTATAAAATCGGCTGGCTGACTTTGGTGATCGTTTCGCTCTTGCTGCTGCTTACGAGCATCATTCTCCTGTTCGTTCAGAAGAACCATTTTCGCCCCGAGAAGATCTGATCATCGCGTATTGAAATCCGAAGAAAAGCCTGAAAAAGGGAACCGCCCGGCGGATGATCCGCCGGGCGGTTTTTGCGCAGGCGCCGGGAGCGTCTGCCCGCGGCTCTTATGAAAATCAGTTGCAGCCGCATCCGCAGCCGCAGTCATTGCCGCTGCCGCAGCAGCCGTTAAAGCCGCCGGAGAACAGAAGAATCAAAACGATGATGATCAGCCAGGAATTCCCGCCGAAGCAGTTGTTGTTGCACATTTCGGAATCCTCCTTTCGAATTACACTAACAGTATATTGAAATCTCTCCGAATGTGTTACTGCGAACCGCGCGTTCAAAAGACGGTAAAAATCGGTGAAAACACGAAAAAACCGGCGCTTGGTTTCGCCTTTTTTCGAAATGGCGCCGAAACGCTCCGTTTTTTCGAAAATTTGACTTTGACTTTTTTTGACCTTTCGGCTATAATCAATTCAGAATATGCGGAAAGCAGGGTGAAACCATGCGATTGAGCGATACGATCGCGGAATATATCTATCATCTGCTCGACCAGAAGAGCGGATCGGCGGAGTTCTGCCGCAACGAGCTCGCCGAAACGCTCGGCTGCGTCCCGAGCCAGATCAGCTACGTGATTACCTCCCGCTTCTCCCCCGAACACGGCTATTACGTGGAAAGCCGGCGGGGCGGCGGCGGGTATATCCGCATCACGCGCGTCTCCTCCGGCAAGGAAAACGCGCTGATGGAGATCATCCATTCGATCGGCGGAAGCCTCAGCGCCGGCGGCGCCTCGCTGCTGCTCGGGAATATGCTCCGGCGTTCCCTGCTCTCGAGCGAGCAGGCAAAGCTGATCCTCGCCGCCGTGGCCGACCAGAGCTACGCCGCGATCCCCCAGGAATACCGGGACCACGCGCGGGCGGCCGCCATGAAGAATATGCTGATCGTTCTGATTCGTGAATAAAAGGAGGAATTTCGAATGATTTGTCAATCCTGCGGAAAAAACAACGCGACGACTTTCGTCAAAACGATCGTAAACGGCGTGCTGAGCGAATACGCGCTCTGCCCCGAATGCGCCAAACAGCTCGGCTACTCCAGCTTCCTGAGCGATTTTGATTTTCATTTCGGCAACCTCCTCTCCCAGAACCGCGACGCCGCAAAGGCGCCGGATCTCGAATGTCCCTTCTGCGGCGCCACCTTCGAGGAAATCGCCAAGAGCGGAAAAGTCGGCTGCGCAAACTGCTATCAGGTTTTCTACGACCGTCTGCTGCCCTCGATCCAGCGGATCCACGGAAACACCCGACATCAGGGAAAACGCCCCGGCTCTGCGGCGCTCGTTCTGCGCCCTCACGCGGACGTCTCCCGCCCGCAGGAGCTTGTCGCCGAAAAACAGCGCGCGCTCGAAAAAGCGATCAAGGAGCAGGATTTTGAATACGCCGCGATCCTGCGCGACGAGATCAAAGCCTTAACGATCAAGGAGGACGGAGAAGATGCTTAAGTGGTATGAAAAAGCCGGAACCGAAGACGGCGTCATCATCAGCACCCGTGTCCGCTTCGCGCGAAACCTGCGCGAATACCCCTTCCCCGACCGCCTGACGCTGCGCCAGCGCGAAGAGATCGTTGAAAAAGTCTGGGACGCGCTCTCGGCAAGCCCGATCGCACAGGGCTTTTCGCGCAAAAATCTCAGCGAGCTCTCCGAGATCGAGCGCGTCTCGCTCGTCGAACGCCATCTCGTTTCTCCGGAGCTGATCTCCTCGCCGGAAGGCCGCGCGGCCTTTATCTACGAGGATGAAAGCATCTCGATCATGGTCAACGAAGAGGATCATTTAAGAATACAGGTGATGCAGGAAGGGTATAATTTTGAGAAGGCGCTTGAGCTCGCCGATCAGATTGATTCCCTCCTAAACGAAAAGCTGAGCTTCGCGTTCGATTCCGATCTCGGCTATCTTACCCAGTGCCCCACCAATCTCGGAACCGGAATGCGCGCGTCTCTGATGCTGCATCTGCCCGCGCTGCAGGAGAGCGGCAGCATCACGCGGATCTCCGCGAGCCTCTCGCGGCTCGGGATCGCGATCCGCGGAACCTACGGCGAAGCAAGCCGCCCGGTCGGCGCGATCTATCAGCTCTCGAACCAGCTCTCTTTGGGGCTCGGCGAGCAGGAAGCGATCGACAACCTGAAAGACATCGCCGCCCAGCTTCTTGAGCGCGAAAAAACGGCGCGGAAAAAGCTCTGCGAAAATCTCACCGTTCAGGATCAGATCGCCCGCAGCATCGGGATCCTCAAAAGCGCAAGGCTGCTTTCGGCGGATGAATTTATGCGCCTTGTCTCGAACGTCCGCCTCGGCATCAGCGAGGGGCTGATCCGGAACGTCTCACCCGAAGCGATCAACGCACTGACAATTCACGTACAGCCGGCAACCATCCAGCTTCGAAGCGGAAAACCGCTTTCCGCTTCTGAACGCGACGCGCTGCGCGCGCAGCTCTGCTGCGAGGGACTGCCCGGCTGAAAGGAGGTCCCCCATGTATAATTTCAAAGGTTTTACACAGAAAGCAAACGAAGCGCTCAACCTCGCGATCTCCTGCGCCGGAGAGCTCGGACAAACCTATATCGGCAGCGAGCATATCGTTTTGGGAATTCTCAGACAGAAAGACAACGCCGCCGCAGTGGTGCTGCGCAATTTAGGCGTCGACGCCGAGCTTTACGAGCGGACGATCCGCGAAAACACCGCGACGGACGATCCCTGCGAGCTGACCGCCGAAGACCTCACCCCGCGCAGCAAGCGGATCCTCCAGGTCGCGATGATCCAGGCCGCCCGCCTGCGCCACAACTACGTCGGCACCGAGCACCTGCTGATCGCCGTTCTGGGCGAAAGCGACTGCTACGCCGTTCGCTTCCTTTCGATGCTCGGCGTCCGCGCGCAGAATATTTTCGACGAGCTCGGAAAAATCGTCAACGGCAGCGAAAAAGCGGCTCCCGGCGGAAGAAAGCCGGAGGCTTCCCCCGAACGCGCCGGCGGCGAAGAGAAAAACACGCTCGAGCAGTTCGGCACCGATCTGACGCAGATGGCGAAAAGCGGAGAGATCGACCCGGTCATCGGCCGCAAAGAGGAAATCGAGCGCGTGATCCAGATCCTCTCGCGCAGGACGAAAAACAACCCCTGCCTGATCGGCGAGCCCGGCGTCGGAAAGACCGCCGTCGCCCAGGGGCTCGCGCTGAAAATCGCAGAAGGCGAGGTTCCGGAAACGCTCAAGGACAAACGCATCATCTCGCTCGATCTGACCGGCATGGTTGCCGGAACGAAATACCGCGGCGATTTTGAGGAGCGCATCAAAAGCGCGATGGATGAAGTCAAGAATTCCAGGGACATCATCCTCTTCATCGACGAGCTGCATACGATCATCGGCGCGGGAAGCGCGGAGGGTTCGACCGACGCGGCCAACATCCTCAAGCCGGCGCTTGCCCGCGGAGATTTCCAGGTGATCGGCGCAACGACGATCAACGAATACCGCAAATATATTGAAAAGGACGCCGCGCTGGAGCGCCGCTTCCAGCCGGTCAACGTCGACGAGCCGACCGAAGACGAGGCGATCGAGATCCTCAAAGGTCTGCGCGACCGCTACGAGGCTCACCACAAGGGCAAAATCACCGACGCCGCGCTCGACGCCGCGGTCGAGCTTTCCGCCCGGTATATCGCGGACCGCTTGCTGCCGGACAAGGCGATCGATCTGATCGACGAAGCCGCTTCGCGCGTACGGCTGCGCAATTTCACCGCGCCGGATTCCGTGAAGGAGCTCGAAGAAAAGATCAAAAAAGCGGATCAGGAAAAGTCCGCCGCGATCAGCACCCAGGATTTCGAACGCGCCGCAAAGCTGCGCGACGAAGGCAAACGCCTGCACGAGCAGCTTGAAAAAGCAAAAGAGGAATGGAATTCAAAGACCTCCCATAACAATACCGAGGTCACCCCGGAGGATATCGCCCAGATCGTTTCGATGTGGACCGGCGTCCCCGTTTCTCAGCTGACCGAGGAAGAAAGCCAGCGTCTGCTGCGCCTCGAAGATACGCTGCATCAGCGGATCGTCGGCCAGGAGGAAGCCGTCAGCGCGGTTGCGCGGGCGATTCGCCGCGGCAGAGTCGGCCTTAAAGATCCGAAGCGCCCGACCGGCTCGTTTATCTTCTGCGGTCCCACGGGCGTCGGCAAAACCGAGCTGTGCAAGGCGCTCGCCGAAGCGATGTTCGGCGACGAGGAGGCGATGATCCGACTCGATATGTCGGAATACATGGAAAAGCATACCGTCTCGCGTCTGGTCGGCTCGCCGCCGGGCTACGTCGGCTACGACGAAGGCGGCCAGCTCACCGAGGCGGTCCGCCGCAAGCCCTATTCGGTCATCCTTTTCGACGAGATCGAAAAGGCGCATCCCGACGTCTTCAACATGCTCCTGCAGATCCTCGAGGACGGCCGCCTGACCGATTCGCAGGGCCGGGTCGTCAACTTCAAAAATACGGTCATCATTATGACCTCCAACGTCGGCGCGCGGCTGATCACCGAAAAGCACCAGAGCCTCGGCTTCTCCGCCGGTGAAGACAGCGTGTCCGATTACAAAACGATCTGCGCGCTCGTCACCGAAGAGCTCAAACGCGTTTTCCGGCCGGAATTCCTCAACCGGGTCGACGATATCATCGTCTTCCATAAGCTTTCCGATGAAAACATCCGAAACATCGCCGAGAAGATGCTCGTCTCGCTTAAGAAGCGCCTTGAGGAGCTTCAGGTAACGATCACCTTCGACGAATCGGCGATCGCCGCGATCGCAAAGGCCGGCTACGATCCGGTCTACGGCGCGCGTCCGCTGCGGCGGGAAATCAGCGCCCGGCTCGAAGACGCGATCTCCGAAAAGATCCTCGAAGGCGGCGTTCAGGCCGGCGAAACCGTCCTGTGCACCTATGAAGACGGAAGCTACCGCTTTACGCCGGCTGCCGAAGAGACTGAAATCCCGTAAACGGAGGAAAAACATGATCCGGATCGCTCATGCAGAAGATTTTCCCCGCGCCGCCGCTCTGGCGGCCGCTCTCTGGGAGCATCACGAGCCCGAAGCGCTGGTTTCGGAGTTTTCGGCGATGGATCCCGCTTCGAACGTGATCTTCCTCGCCTTTGAGGAAGAACAAGCGGTCGGCTTTGCCCACTGTTCGCTTCGCCGCGATTATGTGGAGGGAAGCGACCGGAGCCCGACCGGCTACCTCGAAGGGATTTTCGTGCTCCCGCAGTTCCGCCGCCGCGGGATCGCGAAGGCGCTGCTCGCGGCCGGGGAACGCTGGGCAAAAGAAAACGGCTGCGCTCAGTTCGCAAGCGACTGCGAGCTTGAAAATACGCAGAGCGAGCGTTTCCACCGTTCGCTCGGTTTTGCGGAAGCAAACCGTCTGATCTGCTTTATCAAACCGATTTGATCCTGTTCCGATCCGAAAGCCGGAAATCGTCTCAGCGCGATTTCCGGCTTTTTTTCGGCGAAAAAAGATATTGATGATTTCGAATTATCTGTTGACCGAATGCGCGATCTGTGGTACTATTTTAATAAGAAAACGGTGAATCGAGTTCACCTTTTTGGCACAATTTAATTAAGGAGGAAACAAAATGGCAAGAAAAGCAACAATCGCGCTGCATCCTTCCTACGTGAAGGGCGATATTTCCCCGCGTTTGTTCGGCGCATTCCTGGAGCCGATCGGTAAAATGGCAGTAGGTTCCATGTGGCAGCCGGGTCACCCCACCGCGGATGAAAAAGGTTTACGCCACGACTTCATTGACGCTCTGGTCGAGGCCGGCCTGCCGAGCGTACGCTACGGCGGCAACTACGTCTCCGGCTGGCGCTGGAAAGACAGCGTAGGCCCCTATGATCAGCGCAAGCCCCTGATCGACCGCTCCCGTTCCTGCTTCATCCCGAGAGAAGTCGGTGTGGACGAGTATCTTACGTTCATCGAGGACTGCAAAGCCGACATCATGTGGACGCTCAACCTCGGCACGGACGATATCGACGCTTCCATCGACTTCATCGATTACGTCAACGTGGAAGGAGGCCTTGAATGGGCCGACAAGCGTAAAGAATTCGGCCGCGAAAAGCCCTACGGCGTCAAGATCTTCTATCTCGGCAACGAAATGGACGGCCCCTGGCAGGTCGCTTCCTGGGAAAAGGATCCCGTCGGCTACGGCGTAAAGGCCCGCGAAGTATCGAAGGCCCTCAAGTATACGGACGGCACCGTCGAAACGATCGCCTGCGTATCTTCCTGCCCGTTCCTGACCCATTATCCCGATTGGGACCGTCAGGTGCTCGAGCAGTGCTATGAAGTCGTAGACTACATCTCCCTGCATCATTATCATTCCGCGCTCCCCGGCGACATCGGCGCGCTCATGGCCGGCGTTGTTACCTACGAGAGATACATCGATACCGAAATCGCGCTGAGCGACTATATCAAGACGCTCCTGCGCACCGATAAGACGATGTACATCTCCCTCGATGAATACGGCAGCTCCTTCCGTCCGCAGAGAGGCAACCCGCAGTACGGCACGAACGGCAATATGCCGATCAAGCAGTTCTTCAATTTCAACAATCACATCGGCTTCCGCTCGCAGGATCCGAACAACTGGGATATGAACGGCTTCGGCGGCTTCCGCCGCGGCGCCGAAATGGCGCTCGCGCTCGCGAACGCTTCCACGATGCTGGCGATGGTCCGCCGTGCGGACCGCGTCAAGATCGGCTGCGCGACCGGCGGTCTCGGCATGCTCGCCGCAACGGATAAGGATCACGTCTGGAAGGCCGCGGCCTATTATCCGATGACGGAGCTCATCCGCTACTGCAAGGGCAAATCCATCCTCCCGATGGTCAACTGCGAAACCTACGACGTACCGTCCTACGCGGTCGACGATCAGAACCAGTATGCCGATATCTACGGCGTTCCCTACGTCACCGCGGCGGCCGCGCTCAACGAAGAAGCCGGCGAGTTCACCGTATTCGTAGTCAACGGCGACTGGGAAGAGGAAGAAGCGCTTTCGATCGACGTCAAGGCGTTTGAAGGCTACAAGTTCGTGGAACACATCACGATGTATTCCGACGATTTCGACGCCGCCAACACCTACGATAATCCCGACGCCATCAAGCCGCAGATCGTTGAAGATACGAAGTGCGTCGACGGCAAGATCGACGTTACGGTCAAGAAGCTCTCCTGGAACGTATTCCGTTTCGAGAAAGCCTGATTCTGCCTTAGGTCCCTGCATTTTCAAATCAAAAAAGGACTCTTCCGGGGTTTCCCGGAGGAGTCCTTTTCTTTTTGCCGTTCGGTTTATTTTGCGCAGAGCGCTTCGTCGATCGCTTTTGCCGCAAGCTTTCCGGCGCCCATTGCGGAGATCACGGTCGCCGCGCCGGTAACGGCGTC
>CACZON010000014.1 GCA_902782805.1 Oscillospiraceae bacterium | reverse complement strand
TTCGACTGCGCGGCTTTGCCGCTTCGCTCAACATGACAAAGAAATCGCCTGCTTTTTTGCTTCGCAGGGTTCTTTTGCGATAGGAGCGGGCTGTTACGCCCGGCAGGGAATGCTGATTTTCGCCGCCTGCTTTTTTACTTCGCGGGGTTCTTTTGGGATGGGAGCAAGCTTTAATGCCCGGCATGGAGCTGCTGATCTTCGCCGCCTGCGTTCTGCCCTCGGGAGGCAAAAACGGGGTCCCCGAAAAATCGAAGATTTTTTGGGGAAAGGAGGAATCGCCCGAAAGATGAAGCCGCGATTCGCACCGCGGAGCGCAGCGAATCCGCAAGGGCGAATTCCGACGCGCCCGGCATGGCGCTGCGGATCGCCGAACAAGCTTTCTGCCCTTGGGGAGCATAAACGGGGGCACCGGAAGACCGAAGTTCTTTGGAACATGAGAAATCGCAGCGAATTCTCAAAGCGAATTCCGATGCACCCGACTGATCCGGATGCGCAAAGAAGAGATCATCCCGAATTTCGAAAGCTTTTTTCAAAAAGCGAAATCGTTTGAGGTAACCATGGAAGAATTACAGAAAGCCTTTGATCGGTGCTCACAATACGGGGAGAAAAGCGAAGTGAAAATCGATCCCCGTCTTGCTGCCTGCGCGGCGTTCCTGCGGGGAAAACCGCTCGCCGATATCGGAACGGACCACGCCTATCTGCCGGCGGCGCTCGCAAAATCGGGAAGGATCCCGCGCGCGATCGCTTCGGATATCGCGCAGGGTCCGCTGAATGCTGCGGAAAAAACGCTGCGTGCCTACGGCGTCGAATCGCTCGTCGAGCTTCGAAAATGCGACGGCCTTTCCGGATTTTTACCCGGTGAGGCGCAGGATATCGTGATCGCCGGGATGGGCGGTGAGCTGATCGTGAAAATCCTTTCGCAGGCGCCCTGGCTGAAAACGGGGGCGTACCGCCTCGTCCTCCAGCCGATGACGCAGGAACCGGTCCTGCGCCGCTGGCTCTTCGAAAACGGCTTTGCGCTGCTTTCTGAGGAGGCGGTCCTCTCCGGCGGGAAGGTTTATACCGTTTTGTGCGCCGAATGGCGCGGAGAAAACACGCAGCCCGCGTCGCCGGGATTTTTCCATGCCGGTCTGGTCGACCCGGGTACGCCCGCCGGCGCGCAGTATTTCGAAAAAGTGCGCAGGAGGCTCCGGAAAATGCTGCGCGGCGCCGAGATCCGCGAAGACGGGAAAAAGGCTTCGGAAATTCGCGGCATCCTCAACGAAATGAAACAGAAAGAAGCGGAGGCACCGAAATGACAAAGGTTCGTGAAATCTACGAATTTATGGATTCCTTCGCGCCGTTCGGAAGCGCGCTGGATTTTGACAACGTTGGCCTGCTCGTCGGCGGCGGTGAACGGGAAGTAGAAAAAGCGCTCGTCGCGCTCGATATCACGCATCAGGTCGTCGCCCAGGCGATCGCCTTCGGCGCGCAGCTGATCGTCAGCCACCATCCGGTGATCTTTCATCCGCTCAAATCGCTTGGGCCCAACGAGGTTCCCTATTTGCTCGCAAAGGCGGAGATCGCCGCGATCTGCGCCCATACGAACCTCGATCTGTCGGAAGAATTCGGCGTCAACCGCTGCCTTGCCGAAACAATCGGGATCGATAACCTGCGTGGGATGGACCGCCTGCCCGAAAGCGGCGTGCCGCAGTGGTTCCTCGGCGAGCTTCCCCGAAAACTGTCGGCCGAAGCGTTCGCGGCGCTTGTCAGGGAAAAGCTGTCCGCCGGCTCGGTGCGCTATACGAACGGCGGCGGAACGGTCAAAACAGTAGGCCTTCTAAGCGGCGCGGGCGGCGATTTCCTCGAAAACGCCTCCAAAGCCGGCGCGGACGCCTTTTTAAGCGGCGAAATCGGTCACCACGAATTCCTGCTTGCGGACGCGCTCGGGATCGCGGCGGTCGAAGCCGGTCATTTTGACACCGAAATCGTTGTTGTAAAACCGCTTTGCGAAAAGCTCGCGGCGCGGTTTCCGAACGTAACTTTCAAGACCGCGGACGAGAAACCTCCCGTCTGCTTCCTGTAAATCAGAACGGAGAAAAATTATGGCACTCGACGGCGCGTTGATTCATCTGATCCGAAACGAACTGCTCGCGGAGCTCTCCGGCGCAAAGGTCGACAAAATCTTTGAGCCGAGCCGCGACGAGATCGTTCTGCAATGTCATACGAAGCGTGAAACAAAACGGCTGCTCCTTTCGGCGCGGCCCGGTTCCGCGCGCCTCGGGCTGATCGAAAGCCTGCCGGAAAACCCGAAGCAGCCGCCGATGTTCTGCATGCTGCTGCGCAAACGCCTTGTCGGCGCAAAGCTGCTCGATATCCGCCAGCTCGGCCTCGAGCGCGCTCTCTATTTTGATTTTGAAGCGCTCGACGAGCTCGGCGAAGCGGCGCCTTTGACCCTCGCGATCGAGACGATGGGCAAATACAGCAACGTGATCCTGATCGGGCGCGACGGGACGATCGTCGATTCCTTAAAGCGCGTCGATTCCGAGATGAGCCGCGAGCGGATGATCCTGCCCGGCCTTTTGTACCGCCTGCCGCCGCCGCAGGAAAAACTCTGCATCCTGGAATCTGACAACGGGCAGATTCTCGCGAAGCTTTCGGCGCTCCCGCGCGAAATGGAGCTCTCAAAAGGGCTGCTCGCCGTGCTGCAGGGCGTCTCGCCGATCGTCTGCCGCGAGGCAGCCTATTACGTCGGCCGCGGGCGCGAGGTCTATTCGAAGGAACGCCCGGCGCACGAGGAGGAACGCCTCTTGTTTTTCCTTTCTTCGCTGCGCGAAACGCTCGAAAACGATTCCGGAGAACCGTATCTGCTCCTCAAAACGGACGGCACGCCGCTTGATTTTACGTTCCTGCGCCCCGACCAGTACGGTACGGCGGCAAAGGCGATCCGCAAAGAAAGCTATTCCGCGCTTTTGGAAGCGTTCTGGGGCGAGCGCGACCGCTCGGAGCGGATGCGCCAGCGCTCCGCGGATCTGCTGAAGGTCCTCGTCAATCATACCGAGCGCCTTTCGCGCAAGATCCAGAACCAGCGCGCGGAGCTGACCCAGAGCGAAAACCGCGAGGAAAAGCGGATCTGCGGCGATCTTTTGACGGCGAACCTCTGCCGGATCGAAAAGGGCATGCGCGAGATCACGCTCGAAAACTACTACGATCCCGAACTGAAACCGATTAAAATCGCGCTCAATCCGGCGCTTACCGCCCAGCAGAACGCCCAGAAATATTATAAAGACTACCGCAAGGCGAAAACGGCGAACGAAAAGCTCAGCGGGCTGATCGCCTCGGCCGAGGAGGAGCTTTCCTACCTCGAAACGGTATTCGACGAGCTCTCCCGCGCCGAAAACGAGAACGATCTCAACGAGATCCGCGCCGAGCTGCGCGAACAGGGCTATCTGCGAAAGCAGAACGACCGGCGCGCGCCGAAGGAAAAGCGCCTCCCGCCGTTCGAATTCACGCTCCGCTCCGGAAAAACCGTTCTGATCGGGCGCAACAACCGCGGGAACGACGAACTGACGCTCAAATTCGCGAAGAAAAGCGACCTCTGGCTCCATACGAAGAATATCCCCGGCTCCCACGCGATTCTGCTCCTGTCCGGCACCGAGCCGGACGACCGCGATATCGCCGAGGCGGCGGCGCTCGCCGCGCGCCACAGCCGCGCGAAAAACTCCGCGCAGGTGCCGGTCGATTACGCGTTCGTGCGCTACGTCCAGAAACCCCAGGGCGCCAAGCCGGGCAAGGTGATCTATACCCACTATAAGACCGTCTACGTCGACCCGCAGCGGGATTTTTGAACGTACGGCGAAATTTCTCAAAAGGCTTGTATTTTTCCGGAAAATCAGATATAATAATTTCGTAAAAGGGTGCAGGGCGAAGGCCGATGCGCTTTGAGATACGGGCCGCGGGTCTGCACGGTCAGGCGCCGTGAACCATGTCAGGCGGGGAACCGAGCAGCATTAAGCGGATTGCTTTTCGCGATGCAGGTTGCCTGCGTCCCGTATTTCAGAGCGCATCAGAAGCCTTGCATTTTTTCATAAGGGGGGGTGAGGCTTTGCCGTATCAGGTTTTGTACCGCAAATGGAGACCGCGCGTTTTCGAAGACGTCGTCGGTCAGCCGCAGGTCACCGTAACGCTGCGCAACGAGCTGAAATCCGGCCGCGTTTCCCACGCGTACCTCTTTACCGGTTCGCGCGGAACGGGGAAGACCACCTGCGCCAAAATCCTCGCAAAAGCCGTCAACTGCCTCTCACCGCGCGAGGGGGATCCCTGCGGCGAATGTGAGATCTGCCGCGGGATCGACAACGGCAGCATCCTCGATATCCTCGAAATCGACGCCGCGAGCAACAACGGCGTCGACAATATCCGCACACTGCGCGAGGAAGCGAATTATACCCCCGCTGCCTGCAAATTCCGCGTCTATATCATCGACGAAGTCCATATGCTTTCGATTTCGGCCTTCAATGCGCTGTTGAAAACGCTCGAGGAGCCCCCGGAGCACGTGATTTTTATCCTTGCCACAACCGAGCTGCATAAGCTCCCGGCTACGATCCTTTCCCGCTGCCAGCGGTTCGATTTCCGGCGCATCTCCCCGCGGGAGATCGCCGAGCGGCTCTCCTATATCGCCGGGCAGGAATCGGTCGAGCTATCTCCCGAAGCGGCGCTGCTGATCGCGAATCTTGCGGATGGCGCCCTGCGCGACGCGCTCTCGGTGCTCGACCAGTGCATCGGCGTTTCGAAGGAACTCTCGGAAGAAAAGGTCCGCGAAATCGTCGGCATCGCTTCCAACGAGTATCTCTTCAAGATGGCCGACGCGATCTTTGACCGCGATACCGCCGCCGTACTTGAAGCGGTCGACGTCCTCTACTCCGGCGCGAAGGATATCGTTCGCCTTGCGGAGGATCTGAGCGACCATTTCCGCTCGCTGATGCTCGTAAAAACGATGAAGAATCCGGAGACGGTGCTTGAAACCTCGGCGGAGAATCTCGCGCTTCTGAAAACCCAGGCGGAGAAAACGACGCTTTCGAAGATCCTGCGGACGATCGATCTGCTGCAGGATGCGCTCGAGCGGATGAACCGCGGCGGCAACAAGCGCACCGAGCTCGAAATGGCGCTGATCCGCGTCTGCGCAAAGGAGATGGATTCCTCTCCCGAAGCGCTGCTGCGGCGAATCGAAGCGCTCGAAGCGGGCAAAAGCGCAGCCCCGGCGGAAGTGCCCGCCGCGAAACCGCGCGCGCAAGCGGAAAAGTCCGCTGCGCCGAAAGAAGAATTCCCGGCGAAGCGCCCGGCGCCGAGACCGGCCGAACCTGTTTCGGCCGAGCCGGCAAAACCGGCGGAAGCGCCCCTTGGCGCCGAAAAACCCGCATACCCTGCCGCGCAGCAAAATACCCGGGCGGAGAACCCCTCGAAGGACGCCCAGCGCTTTGCGCAGTGGCCGGAGATTCTGCAGATCCTGAAAAGCTATTCCCAATCGATCGCTTCGGCGTTCGGCGGATCGAGCGCCTATATTTCGGGCGACCTGATGCTGATCGACGCGCCGAACAAAATCGCCTTTGAACTGCTGCGCAAACCGGCGCAGCGCGACCGCATGCGTGACGCGATCCGCCAGGTAACCGGAAAAACCTATCGCCTCGGGCCGTATAAGCCCCGCGAAAAGGAAGAGGAAGCGGAAGATCCGCTTCGTGACTTTATGAAAAAAGCGGAAGATCTCGGAATCGAGATCGAAACCCGCCCGTAAGGAGGAACCAGTTATGAAAGCAAGATTACCGCAGGGTTACGGCTCCGGCGGCGCCTCGAATCTCCAGCAGCTCGCGCGCCAGGCGCAGAAGATGCAGGAGGATATGGCAGCCGCGCAGGAAGCGCTGGAGGCAAAGGAATATACGGCGGCGGCCGGCGGCGAGGCCGTCCGGGCGACCGTTACCGGAAAAATGGAAGTCCGCGCGATCGAGATCAAACCCGAAGTCGTTGATCCCGAAGACGTCGAGATGCTCGCCGACCTCGTGATGGCGGCGGTCAACGAGGCGCTTCGCGCCGCGGCGCAGGATCGCGACGATACGATGGCGAAGCTTTCCGGCGGGTTCAATCTGCCGGGAATGTTCTGAAGCGATGGCCTCGTACCACGTAGTGCCGCTCGAGCGGCTGGTCGAACAGCTTGAAAAAATGCCGGGCATCGGGCATAAAAGCGCCCAGCGCCTCGCATATTATATTTTGAATCTCAAGGCTGAAGAGCTCAAGGCATTGACCTCGACGCTCGAGGAAGCCCACGAGAAAATCCACTACTGCAGCGTCTGCTGCAATTTGACGGATCAGGAGCTCTGCCCCGTATGCGCGAGCGAAACGCGCGACCGCTCCGTCATCTGCGTCGTGGAGGATCCGCGCGACGTTTTCGCGCTCGAGCGCGTCAACGAGTACAACGGCCTTTACCACGTTCTCCACGGGACGATCTCGCCGCTTTCGGGCGTCGGACCGGATGATCTCTGCATTTCGGAGCTGATCAAGCGTCTCTCCGATCCGAATCTCAAGGAAATCATCATGGCGACGAATCCGACGATCGAAGGCGAAGCGACGGCGATGTACCTCTCGCGCCTGATCAAGCCGATGGGCATCCGCGTTACGCGCCTCGCCTACGGGATCCCGGTCGGCGGCGATCTCGAATACGCCGACGAAGTGACCCTGACGCGCGCGATGGAGGGCAGACGCGAAATCTGAAAATCGGAAAAAGGAGGCTTTCCGGATGGAAAAAGTGAATACGAAAACGATCGTCCAGAACCGGAAGGCCTATCACGATTATTATATCGAAGAGACCTTCGAAGCGGGGATCGAGCTGTGCGGAACGGAAGTCAAATCGCTGCGGCAGGGCAGGGTGAACCTCAAAGACGCCTGGTGCTCGGTCGACAGCGGCGAGCTGATCCTCAAGGGCGTTCATATCAGCCCCTACGAGCAGGGCAATATTTTCAACCGTCCGCCGGAGCGCGACCGCCGGCTCCTCGCGCATAAGCGCGAGATCCTGCGTCTCTACGGCCTGATCAAGCAGCAGGGCCTTACGCTGATCCCGCTTTCGCTCTATTTCAAGGGATCGCTCGTCAAAGTAAACGTAGGCCTCTGCCGCGGCAAAAAGCTCTACGACAAACGCGCCGCGGCGGCGGAGCGGACGGCGAAGCGCAATATCGAGCGCGCCGTCAAGGAGCGAAACGCATGATAATTTACACGGGGGTGCAATGGTTTCGACGGGGATTGTGAGTCCTGGTAAGCGAGCAGTGGATTGCGTTCGCCACTTTAAAAAGCGCAAACTTTCAAAAGAACTGACAACAGACAAGTTGCTCTTGCTGCTTAACTAAGCAGCCGTTCTTCTGCGGACTACCGCGGCCGCAGTAAGAGCGTCGATGAGCGGTGAACGTGAACCGGGGAGGGATCCGGCCCCGGTCATGATTTCGGACCTACCCGCGCATTGAGCCCGGCTATGGGCGCCTTGCAAAGGAAATTTCAAAACGTAGCCTGCGCTCGGAGAAAACCTCGGCAAGCGATTTTCGGACAGGGGTCCGATTCCCCTCACCTCCACCATAAAAAAAGCACGCGAAAGCGTGCTTTTTTTATGGGATTCGTCCGTGGGATCGCTCATTCAACCATCGAAGCCT
>CACZON010000013.1 GCA_902782805.1 Oscillospiraceae bacterium | reverse complement strand
GGCAACAACCCGATGGTCGGCGCTACGGTAGCCTGCGCGGTTGCGGTAGAAGAAGCCCTCAAAGCGAAAGCGTAAAATACTCCTTTTTACAAAAATTTCCCGCGATTTTCATCGCGGGAATTTTTTTGTCTGAAATTTTACTTGCGCCAGGCTTTGTCGGCGGCTTTTTCAAGCAGCAGCTTTACGGCGGGGAGCTCGGGCTTCGCGTTGAAATAGCTCGTATCCTCGAAGTTCATCGAATAGGGAGCCTCGTTGGTAAAAGCTTCCCAGCGCGGCATCGGAGTGCCGTTCTGATCGAGGCCGTTCGGATCGCCGGTCTTCGCAAAGTTCGTCCAGTAGTTGCACATCTGGCGGGCGAGATCGTAATGCTTTCCGACGAACGGACGCCAGCATTTCGCAAGCGTTTCGAAAACGAACCAGAGGTCGCTCGAATGGAACGCGCCGGGGTTATCCCAGCCGGGGATCTCGGGGCCGAAGGAATAGAAATAATCCGTAAGGCCGTCTTCCACTGCGCGCATATGCATCAGCTCCACGCTGAAGCGCTGGCCGTTGATGGAGAGCGCCGCTTTGAGCGCATCGAGATCGGCGTTCTCGTAATCGGCCGCGGCGAGAACTTCCCTGCCGCCTTCTTCACCGGCGATCGCAAGGATCTGATCGCGGATCGCTTCCTTGGAGGGAGCGCGCGAGAAGAGATCGCCCATATCACCCGTGGTATGGCCCGCCATCAGCGGAACGGGCAGGCGCTTGTTCTGCTTTAAAAGCTCGGTCGGGTTATCCGGCATAAAGACGCCGTCCACCACCATGCCCCAGCGCCAGCGCGGGAGGCCTTTCTTCTGGCCTTCGGCCTGGAACTCGTACATTTTCTTCATCAGCTCGAAGGATTCGATCGCCTTCGCCTCCTCCAGCGACTTAACGCCGAGGTAATCGAAGAATTCAATACCGATCTGCTCCGCTTCGGCCAAGGTCGGATAATGCATCGTCAGGCTGATGCCGCTGCCGCTCATCGAGATCGCTTTTTTGATATGATCGGTATCGTTGAGCGGAGAGAGCAGCTGGAAGAGCGTGCTTCTGCCGCCGGCGGATTGGCCGAAGATCGTGATATTATCGGGATCGCCGCCGAAGTTCGCAATATTGCGCTTGACCCACTGAACGCCGAAGCGCTGGTCATAGGAACCGAAGTTCGTATAGCACTTATCCTCGGCGGTCGCGGTGATCCACGGATGCGCCATGAATCCGAACATGTTGACGCGGTAGTTGACGGAAACGAGAATGACGCCGCGGCGCGCGATGCGCTCGCCGTCGAATTCCATCTCGGAGGGATGGCCTTCGTTGAGGCCGCCGCCGTAGAACCAGACCATTACCGGCAGGCGTTCGTCCGTCGATTTTGCCGGCGTCCAGATATTGAGCTGGAGGCAATCCTCGCTCGTCGGGAGTTCGTAATCGACGTTCCATTCGCGGGTGTAGATATTGTTGGGATCGCCGAGGCCGGGCATTTTCTGCATTGCGATCGGTCCGAACGCGGAGCAGTCGCGGATGCCTTCCCAATCCTTTGCGGGGCGCGGGCCTTTCCAGCGCAGTTCGCCGACCGGCGGCGCCGCAAACGGAATGCCCTTAAAAGCGGTAATGCGCGGATCAGCCGCGGGGACGCCGCGAACCATTCCGTTTTCGGTTTTTGTGACTCTTAACATAAGTTGTCCTCCTTCTATTCGGTACATTTATCAGCGAACAGCTTCGTCACGCTGTCCGGCGTATCGAGCTTCGGCTGCGGGGTATCACCAAACCGGATTGAATTCGGTTTCGCATCCGTAAACGGTTATTTTGCCGCTACGTTGACCAGCGTTTTCATCACGTCGCTCGGCTCGTCGACGATTCCCTCCGGAACCGTATTGAACCACATTGCGTTCGGCTCAGCATCCTTGAAGGGCTTCCAGACCGGCATCGGAGTACCGTCGGCATCGAGACCGTTCGGATCGCCGTTCTTGAAGAAATTCGCCCAGTAATTGCACATATGGCGCGCAAGGTCGTAGTGTTTTCCCTTGAAGGGACGCCAGCATTTCGCAAGCGTTTCGAAGAAGAACCAGAGGTCGCAGGAATGGAATGTGCCTGCGTTGTCCCAGCCGGGGATCTCGGGATTGAAGACGTAGTAGTAGGTCGGATCCGCAATGCCGTTCGCCGCATCCTTGCGGGCGATCGTACGCAGCGCGATCTCAATTCCGCTCTGGGTCGATTTTTTGACCGCTTCTTCAAAATCGTCGCCGCAGGCCTTGAGGAAATCTTCCGCCTGATCGCCGAGATTCGCTTTTGCCGCAGCTTTGAAGTCTTCCAGATTCTCGGCGCGGATGCCGGATTTGAATTCGCTTTCCGTTCTGCCGATCATCAGCGGAACGTGCATGCGTCTGCCGTTCGTCATATTCTCCATATAGTTGCCTACCTGGAATTTTCCGTCGTCCGCGGTGCCCCAGAAGCCGTGATATTCCAGCGACTTGTCGCGGATATAGACCGCGTCGAGAGCCCGTGCTTCGGCGAGCGTTTTGACTCCGAGGAAATCGAAGAATTTTACGCCTTCCTGCTCGTTCTCCGCATAGGTACGGCGCGGGAACGCGGAACCGTAGACGGTCGAGAACATGCCGCTCATGATGACTGCCTTCTGGAAAAGGCCTTCGTTTTGCGGGGAGGTCAGCTGCGCGCAGACGCTCATGCCGCCGGCGGACTGACCGCCGATCGTGATGTTCTCGGGATCTCCTCCGAACGCCGCGATATTGCGCTTGACCCAGCGCGTGCCGGCCTGCTGATCAAGGTGGCCGAAGTTCGTCGGCGCATCGGGCTGCTCTTTCGTCAGCTCGGGATGTACGAGGAAGCCGAAAACGTTGAGGCGGTAGTTGACCGTTACAACGACGATGCCGCGGCGTGCGATGCGCTCGCCGTCGAATTCCATTTCGGCCGGGTTGCCTTCCATCAGGCCGCCGCCGAAGTACCAGACGAAGACGGGCAGCTTTTCATCGGCGCTCTTTGCGGGCGTCCAGACGTTGAGATAGAGGCAGTCTTCATCCATCGGGATCTCGGGATCAACGTTCCATTCGCGGGTATAGAGGTTGTTCGGATCGAGCCCCGGAATATGCTGCATCGAGATCGGCGCAAATTTATAGCATTCTTTTTCGCCTTCCCAGGGGATGACGGGCTGCGGCGCGCGCCAGCGGTTTTCGCCGACGGGAGGCGCTGCAAAGGGAATTCCTTTAAACGCGGTTACGCGCGGATCGGCCGCCGGGATTCCGAGGACGACGCCGCCTTCTACTTTTGCTTTGCGGATCATATTGAAATCACTCCTTCATTTTCTTGAGATATTCTTCCGTCAGGAACGCGAGCAGATCGTTCGGGGTATCGACGATCGGCTGCACCTGATCCTTGAAGAGCATAACGTCCTGGCCGGCCGTGGTAAACGGCTTCCACAGCGGCATCGGCTCGCCGTCGGCGTCGTTGCCGTTCGGGTCGCCGGTCTTCATAAAGTTCGCCCAATAGTTGCACATCAGGCGGGCAAGATCGTAATGATAACCCTTGAAGGGACGCCAGCATTTTGCGAGCGTTTCAAAGAAGAACCAGAGGTCGCTCGAATGGAACGCACCGGCGTTGTCCCAGCCGGGGATGTACGGCCCGAAGAGATAATAGTACATCGGCAGACTCTCGCCGCGGTCCTCTTCCGCCTTCTTGATCGAACGGGTTGCGATCTCCACGGCATTGATCCGGGTCATCTCGAGCGCTTTGTCGATATCGTCGCCGACGATTTCCATATAGCGCTCGCCGCGGTCTCCGAAGGAGGCCTTCGCCGCTTCGCGCAGCTCTTCGGTCGTCTTCGCGCGGACTGCCGGGCGGGTTTCGTCCGTCGTGCAGCCGACCAGCAGCGGGACCTTCAGCCAGCGGCCGTTGATCAGCGAAAGATCGTTGTCCTCCTTGAGGAATTTTCCGTCGATGACGGTTCCCCAGAAGCCGCCGAATTCCGCGTATTTGTCACGCAGCGTGAAAGCGTCGATCTTTCTCGCTTCTTCCACCGTTTCAACGCCGAGGAATTTGAAGAAATCCTGCGCGAGCTTCAACGCGCCGTTGTAATCCGGGAGGAATCCCGGGCCGCCGTAGACGTTCGCCGTCATACCGCTCATCATGATCGCCTTCTGGAAGAGGCCTTCGTTGAGCGGGGAGGTCAGCTGAGCGCAGACGCTCAGGCCGCCGGCGGACTGGCCGCCGATCGTGATATTTTCGGGATCGCCGCCGAACGCCGCGATGTTGCGCTTGGTCCAGAGGATTCCGGCACGCTGGTCCAGATGGCCGAAGTTCGCCGGTGCGTCGGGCTGATCGCGCATAAGATCGGGATGGAACAGGAAGCCGAACACGTTGACACGATAGTTGACCGTTACAACAACGATGCCGCGGCGCGCGATGCGCTCGCCGTCGAATTCCATTTCGGCCGGGTTGCCTTCCTGAAGTCCGCCGCCGAAGAACCAGACGAAAACCGGAAGCTTTTCATCCTTCGATTTCGCGGGCGTCCAGACATTGCGGTAGAGGCAGTCTTCGCTCATCTCGATCGAGGTATCGACGTTCCATTCGCGGCTGTAGAGGTTGTTGGGGTCACGGCCCGGAACCTTCTGCATCGCGATCGGCGCGAATTTGAAGCATTCCCGCTCGCCTTCCCAGGGGATCAGCGGCTGCGGGGCGCGCCAGCGGTTTTCGCCGACCGGCGGAGCTGCAAAGGGAATTCCCTTAAACGCGGTAATACGCGGATCTGCTGCCGGGATACCGACGACAACGCCGCCTTCGACGGTTGTTTTACGAATCATGGTCATCTCTCCTATCTGAATTTTATTCGTTACGGTTTTCACATTTTTGAAGCGCGGGAAAGCGTTTTTCGAAATGAGAAATCGGATTTGGTTATATTATATCATATTTTTCCCGATACGCTATACCGTTTTGGAAAAAATAGTAAATATTTTCGTCTCTGCGGCGCGGATTTTCACAGGTTTCCAAAAGAGAGAAGACCCGGCGCTTTATGCGCCGGGTCTTCGTTTCCGGATTTCTCTTTTTGCTTAAAGGCTGTTCTTCTGATGCCATTCGAGGTTGTAATTGATCAGGAAGCGGAGCAGCTCGGACTGCTTTTCCTCCATATGGGCGCCGCCGAGGAAATGCATCTCGCGCGGATCGGCCGCGGTATAGGGCGTCCAGGTCGGCAGCGGAGTTCCGTCGTGATCAAGACCGTTGGGGTCTCCCTTCTTCGCGAAATTCGTCCAATAGAGGTTCGCCTGGCGGGAGACGTCGTAATCCGCGCCGACGTGGGCTTTGCGCATATAATAAAGATTGTCGAACGCATAGTCGACGTCGACGCCGTGGGAGGTTCCGAGCGGATCCTCGGGGCGCGGCTGATCGACGCAGTAGGCGTACATCGGCGCAAATCCGCCCTGTTCATCCGCCCACTGGCACCATTCGAGCGCCGTCAGGCACTGATTCGCGTAGGTTGCGTTTTCCTTGATTTTCGCAAAATCGCCGCAGTCGAAATCGATCGCCTTAAGGTATTCTCCGGCGCGCTCGCCGAAGCGTTCCTGCGCTTCTTCTTTCAGCGCTTCGAGATTCTCCGCCTTCGGAGGCATCAGGAAATCGCAGAGCGCGTGACCGGTCATGATCGGGATATTTTTATGCTTGCGTTTGAGGATCGCAAGCGCAGGCGCCATCGGCAGGAAATCGCCGTCGGCGCAGGCGCTCCAGCGGAAGACCGGCTTGATCCCAAGCCGCATCGGCGGACCGGACGTAAGCGGCGGACGCTGCGAGCAGAATTCACGCGATTTTTTCAGCAGCTCCGGGCCGGGAATCGCGCGGACTTCGTCGAGATTTTTGCAGCCGAGCCATTCCTGGAATTCCAGGCCTACTTTTTCGAGCTGTTCAAGCGTTGCAAAGGAGATCTTTCCTGCCGCGGGAATTCCGCCGCCGGACATAACGATCGCCTTCTGAAAGAGGCCTTCCGTCTTCGGGGATACGAGCTGTGCGATCACGCTGCCGCCGCCCGCGGAATGGCCGAAGAGCGTTACGTTCTCGGGATCGCCGCCGAACGCCGCGATATTGCGGTGGACCCAGGCGAGCGCCGCCGCCTGATCGAGGTAACCGAAATTGGTGCAGCCGTCGGCTTTATGCTGCGCGGTGATCTCGGGATGTGCAAAGAGGCCGAAAAGGTCGAGGCGGTAGTTGAGCGAAACGAATACGACCCCGCGGCTCGCGAATTTCGTGCCCTCGAAAACGGGCTGATAGGAATCTCCCGCGGTAAAGCCGCCGCCGAAAATCCAAACCATAACCGGGAGCTTCTCGTCTTTTGTTCTGGCCGGCGTCCAGACGTTCAGATAGAGGCAATCCTCCTGGGAGGGAATCTCGTTATAGCCCCAGTCGCGCGGATCCTGTGGTACGGGATTGCGCATCGGTACCGCCGCAGGTTCGAGGCAATCGCGGACGCCCTTCCAGGGAATGACCGGCTGCGGCGCACGCCAGCGCAGGGCGCCGACCGGCGGCTGGGCATACGGAATACCGCGGAACATCGTTACGTTCAGGTCGCTCGAAGAAACGCCGCGGATCTCTCCGGAATCGATTCTGGTCTGCAAAATCATATAGATCTCCTCCTGTTTCTTTTTTATTATTATATCACCCGCCCGGATGTTTGTACAGCGGTATTTCCGCCGCGGATCAGATCTTTTTTTCGGCCCGGTTCCGGTCAAAAAAAGCCCCGCTTTCTTAAAAAAGCGGGACTTTTCGGGTAAAAATCAATTGTCTTCAAACATATCGCGGATCTTCTTAAAGAAGCTGCTGCGATTCTGATAGTTTTTCGAATCGGTTGCGCTTGTCTCGAAATCCTTCAGCAGATCCTTCTGCTTCTGCGAAAGGTTTTTCGGTACTTCGACCGTTACCTTTACGTACTGGTCGCCTCTGCCTTTTCCGCGCAGGGAAGGAATTCCCTTCTTTGCCAGCTTGAAGATATCGCCGGGCTGGGTGCCCTCGTGGACCTTATAGCTGACCTTGCCATCGAGCGTCGGGACGATCACCTCGGCGCCCAGAGCCGCCTGGGTAAAGGTCAGCGGCATTTCGCACCAGACGTCGTTGCCGCGCCGCTCAAAGATCGGATGCGGACGGACGTTGACGTAAACATGGAGATCGCCGTAGCCGCCGCCGTTCACGCCGGCATTGCCCATTCCGGAAACGTTGAGGATCTCGTCGTTGTCGATCCCGGCCGGAACGGTCACTTCGATCGTCTTCTGGCGGGTGACCTGGCCCTTTCCGTGGCATTCATGGCAGGGCGTCTCGATGACCTTTCCGCGGCCGCCGCACCGATCGCAGGTACGGGTCGACTGAACGACACCGAAGGGCGTTCTCTGGTTGATCCTTACCTGACCGCTGCCGCCGCACTGAGGACAGGTCTTCGGAGCGGTACCCTTTTCCGCGCCGGAACCGCCGCAGGCCGAGCAGCTCTCCACCTGGCGGTAGGAAATGCTCTTTTTGCAGCCTTTCGCCGCTTCCTCAAAAGAAAGATAGATGCTCGCTTCGGTATCGGTGCCGCGGCGCGGCACGTTTGGATTCTGCGAACGGCTGCGCGTGCCGAAACCGCCGCCGAAGAAGCTGTCGAAAATATCGCCGATATCTACGCCGAAACCGCCGCCGAACGGATCCGCACCGCCTGCGCCGCCGCCGAAATTCGGGTCGACGCCGGCATGGCCGAACTGATCGTAGCGCGCTTTCTTATCCTTATCCGAAAGCACCTCGTAGGCTTCGTTGAGCTCTTTGAATTTTTCCTCGGCGTTTTTGTCGCCCGGATGAAGATCCGGATGATACTCCTTTGCGAGCTTGCGGTACGCCTTTTTGATTTCATCGTCGGAGGCGCTTTTCGATACGCCGAGCACCTCATAATAGTCTCTTTTATCCAAGGGTCTGTCCACTCCCCATTACATGCCGAATGTTCAGAAGGGAAAATCCCTTCTGAACATCGGTTCGGATCCTGATTACGGATTGTTGTTGTCGTCTACGTCTTTGTACTCGGCGTTGTATACGTTGTCGCTGCCGGGATTCGAAGACTGCGCAGCGCCGTCGGCCGGCTGCTGCGGCGCGGCGTTCTTATAAAGCTTTTCACTGACGGTATAGGTCGCCTTCTGGAGATCATCCATACCGGCTTTCATTCTCTCAACGTCGTTCGCGTTCATCGCGTCCTTGAGGGCGGCGACCTTCGCGTTGAGTTCGTTTTTGTCGGCTTCGTCGAGCTTGTCGGCGTTATCCTTGATCAGCTTTTCGATCTGATAGCACATATTCTCGGCGTTGTTCTTCGTATCGACTTCCTCGCGGCGTTTTTTGTCTTCCGCGGCATAGCGCTCGGCGTCCTTGACCGCCTTGTCGATATCTTCCTTGCTCATATTGGAGCTCGAGGAAATCGTGATGTGCTGTTCCTTGCCGGTGCCGAGATCCTTCGCGGATACGTTGACGATGCCGTTGGCGTCGATATCGAAGGTTACTTCGATCTGCGGGATGCCGCGCGGCGCCGGAGCGATGCCGTCGAGCCGGAAGAGTCCGAGCTGCTTGTTGTCGCGCGCGAATTCACGCTCGCCCTGAAGAACGTTGACCTCAACCTGCGTCTGTCCGTCGGACGCGGTGGAGAAAATCTGGCTCTTCTTGGTCGGGATCGTCGTATTGCGGTCGATGACCTTCGTCATAACGCCGCCCATCGTTTCCACGCCGAGCGAAAGCGGAGTGACATCGAGCAGCAGCAGACCCTGAACTTCGCCGCCGAGAACGCCTGCCTGGAGCGCGGCGCCGATCGCGACACATTCATCCGGGTTGATTCCCTTGAAGGGATCTTTGCCGATAAAGCTCTTGACCGCATCCTGAACGGCGGGAATTCTCGAAGAACCGCCGACCATCAGGACCTTGCTGATATCGCCGATCGAAAGGCCGGAATCGCTCAGTGCCTGACGGACCGGACCCATCGTCTTTTCAACGAGATCCGCGGTCAGTTCATTGAATTTCGCACGCGTGAGCGTGTAGTCGATATGCTTCGGGCCCTCTGCGTCCGCCGTGATGAACGGCAGATTGATCGATGCGCTCGTCATGCCGGAGAGCTCGATCTTCGCTTTTTCCGCAGCTTCCTTGATACGCTGCATGGCCATTTTATCCTTCGTCAGATCGACGCCGGTTTCCGTACGGAACTGATTCGTGATCCAGTTCATGACGCGCTGATCGAAATCGTCGCCGCCGAGGCGGTT
>CACZON010000012.1 GCA_902782805.1 Oscillospiraceae bacterium | reverse complement strand
GGATTTCGGGATCGACGTGCCATTCGCGGTCGTAGAGGTTCTTCGGATCCGCCGTGATCGGATCCTGCATTGCGATCGGGCCGAATTTATAGCAGTCGCGGACGCCCTCCCAGGGCTCTGCGGGCTGCGGCGCGCGCCAGCGGTTTTTTCCCGTGGGCGGCGCGGCAAAGGGGATTCCTTTAAACGATGTGACGCGCGGATCGGCCGCGGGAAGCCCTCGAACGAGGCCGGTTTCTGTTTTTGCAATTCGAAGCATGGCATTGCCTCCTTTTTTCTCATTTCTGGTTTTTATTATAAAGGATCGTCCGGCGCCTTGCAAGAAGATTTAGAAAAATATCATAAGAATAAAAGAGGCCGCACCGGCGTTCTTGTGTAAAATCACCGCTTTTTTGCGAAAATCGATTGACGAACCGGAATCGCTGCGGTATGATGAAATCAGAATACAAAGCCAAAGGAGGGCTATGAAGTGAACGAAGAATACAGACTCAATCAGGCGCTGTTTTCCTCGGTGCAGGTTTTCGACCAGAACCGCGCGAACAGCCGCTTCGAGAACGGCGAGCGCGTACCCTATTATGCGCCGCTCGGTGCGGAAACGACCGAAGACGGCGGCATGAAATTCAGCCTCTACGCGCCCGACGCAAAGGAGGTTGCCGTGCGCGGCAACGGCGGGACCTTCCCCGGAGACAAGCTCCATCCGATGGAAAAAGCAGAAAACGGCTGGTGGAGCGTGGTCGTTCCGCCGAGCGAGATCGAGCCGGGTTTCCATTATCACGAGTATTTTGTCGACGGCGTGCGGACGATGAATCCCCGCGTTCCGATCGGCTACGGCTGCGGCAGTTTCTTCAACGTCTGCGATACGGCGGATCCCGAAAACGATTTCTATTTCCTCAAGGACGTTCCGCACGGCAGCGTCCATATGGACATCTACAAATCCGAGGTCTGCAGCCGCTTCCGCAACTGCTGGGTCTATCTGCCCGCCGGCTATGAGAAGCATCCGGAAAAGCGCTATCCGGTCTGGTATCTGCATCACGGCGGCGGCGAAAACGAGATCGGCTGGATTTTCCAGGGCAAGGTCAATCTGATCCTCGATAACCTGATTGCCGAGGGCAAATGCAAAGAAATGATCATCGTCATGAACTGCACGGACGCCTTCGCGCCGACCGAGGAAGACGGCGTGTTCCGCAACGTCGATTACAGCGACGTGCTCGTGAAGGACTGCATCCCGTTTATCGACAAAAAGTACCGCACGATCCCCGAAAAGGATTCCCGTGCGATCGCCGGCCTTTCGATGGGCGTCGTCTATTCCTTCACGACCGCCTTCAAATATCCCGAAGCGTTCTCCTGGATCGGCTGCTTCAGCGGCCATATCATGCCGATCAGCCGTGACGGCGCGTATTTCGGAAGAAACTACGACTATTCCGAAGTGTTCAAAAACAAAGAGCTTTTCAACAGCCGGATCCGCCTGATGTTCCACGGCGGCGGATTGCGCGAAGGCTTCGGCAGGCCGCGCGAGATCCCCGGCGACGAGATGCCCTACGATTGGAAAAAATACAAGGAAGCCGGCTACAACGTTGAAGGGATCGGCTATCGCGGATTCCATGAATGGGATACCTGGCGCTTCTGCGCGCGCGATTTCGCGATGCGGATCTTTCGGTAAGGAGGCGAGAGCATGAACGACAAGATCTATCAGAATCAGACGATCAATTCCACTTTGCTTCATTTTGCGCCTGCGTTCCAGCGCAGAGTGCCTGCGCCGCCGCCCCAGGGCGGCAGAAGATTCGGCTTTTCGATGCCGGAGACCTTCAAAATGCTCGAACCCTGCAAGAACCTCGGCGGCGGACGCGTACGCCTGACCTACTATAACCCGGATGCGAAGAGCGTGTCCGTTTTCGGGATCGGCGGATCGATGCCCGACGAATATCCGATGGAAAAGGACGAGGACGGCTACTGGACGGTTGAATTCGACGCGACGCCCGGCATCCACGTTCACCGCTACAGAGTCGACGGCGTTGTGACCTACAATCCCATGATGCCGTTCGCCTTCTCGACCCAGGAGCCCTGCAACATCTTCGAAGCGGTCGACGAGAGCTGCGGCTGGTATCTGATGCAGGACGTTCCCCACGGCGATCTGCGCATGGAATACTACCGCTCGAGCTATACGGGCCGCTGGAAAGTATCCTGGATCTACACCCCGCCGGGATACGAGGAGCATCCGGAGAAAACGTACCCGGTTCTCTACCTGCAGCACGGCGCCGGCGAGGATGAAACCGGCTGGATCGATATGGGGAAGGTCAACTACATCCTCGACAATATGATCGCCGAGGGCAAATGCGAAGAAATGCTCGTCGTGATGAACAGCGGCTTCGCCTTCCGGCCCGGCGAGGCGATGGGAATCGACGGCGGCGGATTCGAGCAGGAGCTGCTCTGCGACTGCATCCCGATGATCGAAGAGAAATACCGCGTCAAAACCGACCGGGACTCCCGCGCGATCGCAGGTCTTTCGATGGGCTCGTTCCAGGCGCAGAAGATCGGCCTGACGCATCTCGACCGGTTTGCCTCGATCGGCGTGATCATCGGCGGCGTCAATCGGGCGCGCCTCGGCTATACCGCAAAAGTGTTTGACGATCTCCCGAAGCTCAATTCACAGCTCAAGGTCTTCTTTGCCTCCAACGGTGAGCAAGAGCCGAACTGTGAAAGCAACCGCGAGCAGATGAAGGCGCTCTATGAAGGCGGCCTTACGAACAGCGTCTACTATTCCTGCCCGGGATACCATGAGCTGACGGTCTGCCGCAACAGCCTGCGGGAATTTTTACCGATGCTTTTTAAATAATCGGATCCTGTCTTTTGGAAAAAGCTCCGGAGCGCTCCGGAGC
>CACZON010000011.1 GCA_902782805.1 Oscillospiraceae bacterium | reverse complement strand
GCACGACGCGCGACGCGATCGATACGACGATCGAAAACGAATACGGCCGATTTACCCTGATCGACACGGCCGGCCTGCGCCGGCAGAACAAGGTGGACGATCAGATCGAACGCTACAGCATCCTGCGCGCGAAGATGGCGATCGAACGCGCGGACGTCTGCGTGATCATGATCGACGCGACGGAAGGCTTTACGGAGCAGGATTCAAAGGTTGCCGGCCTTGCGCAGGAAGCGGGGAAGGGCTGCGTGATCGCCGTCAATAAGTGGGACGCGGTCGTAAAGGATACGAACACGATGAACGAAACGCTCAAGAAGCTGAAGGTCGATTTTTCGTTCATGCCCTGGGCGCCGATCGTCTTTATCTCGGCGAAAACCGGCCAGCGGATCAGCGAGCTCTTCCAAGCGATCGTGAAGGCTGCGCAGAACAACGCGATGCGCATCACGACCGGAAGCCTCAACGACGTGCTCTCCCAGGCGATGCTGCGCGTCCAGCCGCCTACGGATAAAGGCAGACGCCTCAAGATTTTCTATATTACCCAGGCTTCCGTCAAGCCGCCAACGTTTATTTTCTTCGTCAACGACGCGGAGCTGTTCCATTTTTCCTATCAGCGCTATCTCGAAAACCAGATCCGCGATACCTTCGGGCTCTCGGGAACGCCGATCCGGATGATCATCCGCGAACGCGAGAAAGAACGGTAAAGGAGGAAATCTGACTTGGATTTTGTAAAGTATCTGATCCCAGCGCTTATTACCGCAATCGCCGCTTATCTGATCGGCAGCATCAGCTTTTCGATCATTTTTACGAAGCATTTCGCGCATATCGACGTGCGCGACGTCGGCAGCGGCAGCGCCGGCGCTACGAACGTCAACCGCGCGGCGGGCTTTAAGGCTTCGTTCCTCACGTTCGTCTGCGATCTCGGAAAATGCATCGCGTCGGTCCTGCTCGGACGTCTGATCTTTACGCTCTTTATCGGCGTCTTCGTATACCTCGACACGCCGATGATCCTGCGGTTTTACGGCTCGTATATCGCGGGCTTCTTCTGCATGATCGGCCATATTTTCCCGCTCTATTTCGGCTTCCGCGGCGGCAAGGGCGTTACCACCTACGCGGCGCTGATTCTAATGATCGACTGGCGCATCTGCCTGGTGGAGGTCGTGATCTTCCTGGTCCTTTTCCTTTCCACCAAGATGGTTTCGCTCGGCTCGGTAACGGCGCTCGCGCTGCACCCGATCATCACCTTTATCTTCACCTATCTGATCGATTTCAGAACGCAGACCTCGATCTGGGGCGCGGTGCGCATCTACTACGTGATCACCTCCTGCGCGTTTGCGCTGGCCTTTGCGGCGGTGATCGTTTACAAGCACCGGACGAATATCAAGCGGATCCTCAACGGTACGGAGTCGAAGTATCAGATCAACCGCAAATAAAAAAAGAACCGGCAGAGCGTGTATTCGCGCCCTGCCGGTATTCTATTTGGAGCGTTATTTGGAGCGTTGGAAGCGGGGAGAAGGAACCTTTGTATTTCACGATGAAAAAAGGACTTGAGAAATTCTCAAGTCCCATTCCTTTTGATGTTAAACCGCGCGGGTTACTTTTCCGGAACGCAAGCAGCGGGTGCAGGCGTGAATACGCTTGGGAGAACCGTCAACGATCGCTTTAACCTTCACTACGTTGGGCTTCCATGCTCTGTTGGAACGTCTGTGAGAGTGAGAAACTTTGATTCCGAAAGTAATGCCTTTTCCGCAAATATCACATTTTGCCATGTCTGCACCTCCTTTTGAGGCATCAATTTTATTGCAACATTCGTATTCTATCAAATTTCTTTTCGAAATGCAAGTCTTTTTTGAAAGTTTTTTCGATTTCATCCGCAGCCTGCGGCCGGTTTTCTCTTGTAATTTCGGCGCGGATAGGGTATAATTTACAAAATGGGAGGATGAATCCATGCTGATTTCCACGATCCGAACGCTGCTTGCCGGCGGAAGGGTGAATATCGTTTCCGTTCTGGTGCAGATCGCAGCCGTTCTCTTTGTAATTTTCTGTATCCTGCCGCTTCACGAATACGCCCACGGGCTCATCGCCTACAAGTTAGGCGATCCGACCGCGAAGAACGCCGGGCGCCTGACGCTCAATCCGATCGCGAGCATCGATCCGATCGGCGCGCTGCTGATTCTGCTCTTCGGCTTCGGCTACGCGAAGCCGGTACCGGTCAATCCCTGGTACTTCAAACGCCCGAAGTTCGGGATGGCGCTGGTCGCCTTTGCCGGGCCGTTTTCAAACGTCCTTGCGGCGATTGCCGGCGGGATTCTCTATAACCTGATTGTCGTCATTTTCGGGACGATGCCCTATCTTCTTTACGTATTTCTCTATTATTATATCGTGATCAACGTATCGCTGGCAACCTTCAACCTGCTGCCGATCCCGCCGCTCGACGGCTCCAAGATCCTCGCGGCGGTGCTGCCGGATTCAGTGGTCAGCAAAATGTACCGTTATCAGCAGTTCTTTATGATCGGGCTGATGGTGCTGCTCTTTTCCGGAATCCTCGACGTTCCGCTTTCCGTTTTCCGGGAGGCGGTCTACCGGTTCGCGATGTGGATCGCGAATCTGCCGTTCAGGCTTTTCGGCCTTTTGTAAGGAGTAACGATGGAAAGGCTTTCCTATAAGCTCCCCGATTTCGAGGGGCCGCTCGATCTGCTTCTGTATCTGATCTCGAAAAACAAGCTCAATATTCTTGAAATCCGGATCTCCGATCTGCTCGATCAGTACATGGAGCAGATTGAAGAGATGCGCCGCGAAGATATGGAGGTCGCAAGCGAATTTCTCGAAATGGCCGCGAGACTCGTCCATATCAAAAGTGTTTCGCTTTTGCCGAAGCGGGAAGAAGCCGACGCGCTCGAGCGCGAGCTGGCCTCCGATCTGCTCCAGTACGAGGAGATGAAACGCGCGGCGAAGGCGTTTTCCGCGATGGCGTCGTTCGACCGCTTCGTCCGCACGGCGCAGCAGATCGAATTCGATCCTACCTATCGGCTGCCGATCGCGCCCGCGGAGATCTACAGCTCCTATCTCGTTGCGCTCGGCAGAAGCAAAAAGCTGCCCGACGCGCCGAAAGAGGAGTCCTTTGAAGAGATCCTCTCGAAACGGGAAAGCTACGTTTCCGTGACCGCGAAAATCGTACGGATCCTGCGCAGACTCTGGGGCGGCGTAAAAGTCCGCTACCGTTCGCTGTTTTCGGCGGAAAAGAGCAGATCCGGAATGATCGCAACCTTTTTGGCGCTTCTGGAGCTGATCCACGGCAAGCGCGTCGCCGTTGAAAAAGAAGGCGGCGAAACGGTTCTGAGAATCATTAACGGCGGTGAAAGACATGCAAGACAAGACGAAAAGCGCGATTGAGGCGATCCTCTTCGCCTGCGGCGAGCCGATCGAGATCCCGCGCATCGCGCAGGCACTCGAGCTCTCCGAAGAACGCGTCAAAGGCGTGATCGAATCGCTGCGGGAAGAATATCTTGAAAGAGGGATCAACGTGCTGATCCTCGGCGACAGCGCCCAGATGACCTCCGCGCCGGATTACGCGCCGGAGATCCGCGCGATCCTCGATCTGCGCAAAAGCCTTCCGCTTTCTCAGGCGGCGCTCGAGGTGCTCTCCGTTGTGGCTTACAACGAGCCGGTGACGAAGGCGTTCATCGAGGGCGTGCGCGGCGTCGACTGCTCCGGGGTCATTTCGAGCCTGATGGCGAAGAATCTCCTGGAAGAGCGCGGGCGGCTCGAGCTGCCCGGCCGGCCCCTTCTTTACGGGACGACGCCGGCGTTCCTGCGCTGTATGAACCTCTCTTCGCTTGCCGATCTTCCGCCGGTCAAGACCGCCGAACCGAACGGCGCAGAAACCGGGCAGGAGGCACAACCGCCCCTGATTTCAGAAACGGATGATACGTTATGATCGCGCTCTACATCCTGTTGGGGATCCTTCTTCTGATCGCGCTGCTGCTGTTTTTTCCGCTGCGCATCCATGCGAAATACGACGAATCGCTCGCGCTGGAGATCCGGTATCTTTTTGTAAAGCTCGGATTTCCGCGCCCGCCGCTGACGCCGGAGCAGGAAGCGAAAAAAGCGGAGAAAAAAGCAAAGAAAGAGCGGAAGAAGGAAAAAAAGAAGGCGAAAAAAGCCGAAAAGAAAAAGAAAAAAGAAAGGAAGGACGGTCATCTCCTTTCGGATCAGAAGAAGAAATTCGATTTTAAGGAAATCTTCAAACGCCACGGCGTTTCCGGTCTTCTGAGCATCCTGAAAGACGCCGCCGCGCTTTTTAAGAAGCATTTCAAAAAGCTGCGGCATACGAAGATCTCGTACCTTTCGGTCGATCTCGTGATCGCAAAGGGCAACGCCGCCGATACGGCGATCGCCTACGGCAAAACCTGCGCGGAGGTCTATCCGGCGGTGGCCGGGCTTCTGAGCGTCTGTCGCCACGGCGACTATGAGATCGCGGTGACGCCGGATTTCAACGCCCCGAAATCTTCGGCAAAGGCCGAAAT
>CACZON010000010.1 GCA_902782805.1 Oscillospiraceae bacterium | reverse complement strand
TTTTTTGCTGTGTTTGAAAGAAGCGCGGGGATTCCGCTTTCAAAAGAGCGTCCGCAGGCAAAAACGGATCAGTTTACCTTAACGCTGCCGAGGATTGCGATCAGCGCGGGATCGTCGGTTGCGAGAACGTCCTTGCCTTCGCCGGACATATCGAGCCAGACGTTGGCGCAGAACTGGTCGCCTGCGGGATCGTCGCCCGTATAGAGAACGCAGATCTTCGTGCCGAGGCTGGTGGCCGTGAAGCCTTCCCATTTGCGGCCGCCGATTTCGATCGGGGCAACGTCCTCCGCGTCGTCGTAGAAGTCCTTCGTGGGCTTATAGAACATATTGTTCGGACCGTAATAGACGATCTGGAGACCGGGCTTTCTCAGCTGATCCCATTCGTCTTTCGCGCCTCTGTAGATGTTCAGTTTGGTCGGGTCGGTATCGCCGTCGTATTCATCGAACAGATCGGAGCTCGTAAAGGATTTCCATCCGTTCGGAACGAGAACGGTGAATTTTCCGGCGTCAACGGTTTCGCCTTTGACCTCTTCCGGCGTCTTCGGAGCTTCTTCACCGCAGGCTGCAAGTGCGAAAACGAGCACGAGCGCCAATACGATTGCAAAGAGTTTTTTCATAAAAAGAGACCATCCTTTCCGGTTTCGTATGTTTGATTTCTTGCGTACTGCTTTTATCATATACCGTTTCGGAAAAAAGCGCAAGGGATTCCCGGAAGAATTACCGGATTTTGGAAAACCCCGCGCATGCTGTTTTTTCGGGAGGAATAAACCGAAAAGCGCCGGGAATACTGAGAGAAAACAGGAAAAAGGAAGGTCCGCGATGAAACGATCGGTACAAGAATATGAAAAAATGATCGAAAAAGCGTCGCCGTCTTCGCCCGGGCTCAAAAACTGCGCCGCGGCGTTTCTCTGCGGAGGTGCGATCTGCGCGTTCGGCCAGCTGCTGCATTCGCTCTGGCTGCCGCTTTTTTCGAGCGAAGAGAACGCCCGTGCGGCAGTCTCCGTAACTCTGATTTTTCTGGCGGTGCTTCTGACGGCGCTGGGCGTTTTCGACCGCCTCGCAAAACGGGCCGGCGCGGGAACGCTTGTTCCGATTACCGGATTCGCCAACGCCGTAGCCTCGCCGGCGATCGAATTCAAATCGGAGGGTTTCGTGCTCGGCGTCGGCGCGAAGATGTTCGTGATCGCAGGCCCGGTGATCGTCTACGGAACGGCGAGCGCGATGATTTACGGCCTGCTCTATTATTTCGCGCTGCGGCTTCTGGGCGCGTAAAGGAGGGAGAACATGGCGCAGAGAATCGGAACGTCGACCGTTCTGCTCGAAAGCCGCCCGAGCGTCCTTTCGTTTGCGGCGATCGGCGGAAAAAAAGAGCGGCAGGGACCGCTGGGAGCGCTGTTTGACGCGACGAGCGACGACACGACCTTCGGAAAGGCGACCTGGGAGAAAGCGGAGGCGCAGATGCAGAAACTCGCGATGGAGACGGCGCTCTCGAAGGCGTCGATCCGGCCGGAGGCGGTCGATTTCGTCTTTGCCGGCGACCTGCTCAACCAGTGCATCTCCTCTTCGTTCGGGCTGATGGCGCTCGGAATCCCGTTTTTGGGCCAGTACGGCGCCTGTTCAACGATGGCGCAGACGATCGCGGCGGCGGGCGTTTTCCTCGAATCCGGCGCGGCAGGCCTCTGCGGCGCGGTGACCTCCTCCCACTTTTGCTCGGCGGAGCGCCAATACCGCTTTCCGCTCGAATACGGAGGTCAGCGTCCGCCGACCGCGCAGTGGACGGTGACCGGAGCCGGGGCCGTCCTGATGAGCGAACACAAACCGGAAAAGCCGTATCTTTCGGCGGTCACGGTCGGAAAAATTACCGAGCGCGGCGTCTGCGACGCGAAAAACATGGGCGCGGCGATGGCGCCGGCTGCGGCGGATACGCTCGCCGCTTTTCTGCGCGATACGCATTCGGATCCGGAGCAGTACGATCTGATCGCAACGGGCGATCTCGGGCTCGTGGGCAGCCGGCTGCTTCGGGAGCTGCTGCGGCGCGAGGGGATCGAACTTTCTGGAAACTACCGCGACTGCGGCCTGCTGATTTACGACCGCGAAAAGCAGGACGTCCATTCCGGCGGATCGGGCTGCGGATGCTCGGCGAGCGTGCTCTGCTCGCTGATCCTGCCGAAGCTTGCGAAAAAAGAGCTGAGAAACGTCCTTTTCCTCGCGACCGGCGCGCTGATGTCGCCGACCTCGGTTCAGCAGGGCAGCGCGATCCCCTGCATTGCGCATCTCTGCCGTTTCTGCGCCTGATGATTTCCCGGTTGACCTTTTTTTCAATCGTTGATATACTGTTGTTATCAGCAAGAAAAAAGGAGATACGGCCATGAGCAGTGAATTCAAAGCAAATCAGACGATGTATTCCCATATTCTGGATTTTGAATCCATCCGCAAAAAGAAAACGGCTACCCCGGCGATCCCCCCGATCGGCAATAAGGTGATCGCGCCGAAATTTCCCCCGGATCCCTACGAGGCGGAACCCGGCGTCAAGTATTTCGAAGACGGCAGCTTTGAGGTTTCGATTTTTGCCGAGAACGCAAAATCGGTTCAGCTCGCCGGCACGGGCGGTTCGATGCCCGGTACCTATGAGATGAAAAAGGGCGACGACGGCTATTGGCGCGTAACGGTGACCGACGTTCATCCCGGATTCCATTATATTCAGTTTATCGTCGACGGCGTGAAGACGCTCAATCCCTGCCTTCCCTTCGGCTACGGCTCCTTCGAGGTCCTCAATTATATCGAGGTCCCCGATACGCGCTTCGATTTTATCGACGCGAAAAACGTTCCCCACGGCAGCGTTCGTTTCGAGCTGATGTATTCCGAATCGGTCGGCCGCGTCCGCAGCGTGGTCGTCTATACCCCGCCGAAATACGACGAGGAGCCCGAAAAACGCTATCCCGTCCTCTACTGCCTGCCCGGCGGCGGCGAAAACGAAACCGCCTGGATCTGGCAGGGCAAGCTCAATTATATGCTCGATAACCTGATCGCTTCGGGAAAGATCGAAGAGATGATCGCGGTCTGCCCGGGCGGCGTGATCGCGCAGGAACAGCCGGACGGCCGCTATTTCGACCTGGATTTCAACGAGCTGTTCTGCAAAGAGATCGTTCCCTTTATCGACGGAAAATTCCGCACGATCGCCGATCGCGAATCCCGCGCCGTTTTCGGCGTATCGCTCGGCGGCGGACAGGCGCGCGGCATCGTTTACGGGCATACCGACCTCTTCGCCAATCTCGGACAGTTCAGCAGCGGCGGCGGATTTACCGTTGAGGGAGAATCTCTCTCCGGCCGCTTTGATTATTCCGAGCTGTTCTCGAGCGCGGAGCATTACAACGCGATCATGAAAAAGACGTTCGTCACCTGCGGAAGCGACGATCCGCGCCATGAATTCACGAGCGCGCAGGTCAAAGCGTTCGCCGATCGGGGCTACAATATCGAATACCGCTCCTACCCCGGTCACCATGAGTGGGACGTCTGGAGATTCTCGATGCATCATTTCGTACAGCGGCTGTTCAGATAAGGACAAAACGCGATTTTGAAAGCACGGCGTTTCGGCGCCGTGCTTTTCTTTTCGAAAAAAATCTTTCGTTTTATTCGAAAAATATTCTCATTTCGGCGCTTTTGTGCTATGATAAAGAAAATCACGAAATACCGGGAGCCGAAAATGAAACACGCAGGAAAAAACAGAGCGAATCAGCGCGTCCGCCGCTTCGGTCTGCTGTTTTCGGCGCTCGCGGCGATGCTTCTGTGCTCCTGCGCAAAAACAGCGCCTTATGAACAGACCAATTTCGTAATGGGCTCCGTGATGCGCCAGACGATTTACGGCGCGAACGGCGAAGCGGCCGCGAAAAGCGGCTATTCGGCGGCAGCGGATACGGAGGCTCGCATCTCCTGGAAGATCCCCTCCTCCGAGATTTCCCGGCTCAACGAAAACGCCGGAAAAGCAGCGGTCGAAATTTCGCCCGAAACCGAGCGGCTGCTTACGGATGCGCTCGAGCTTTCGCGGCGATCGGGCGGCGCGTTTGATCCGGCGATCCTGCCGCTGAGCGCGCTCTGGGATTTCGATTCGAATCCGGAGCATGCGCCGGAAAAGGAAAAAATCGAAGCGGTTCTTCCGCTTGTTTCGGCAGAATATCTGGAGCTTTCGGAGCACTCCGCCGCCCTTTCGAAAGAAGGCTGCGGGATTGATCTCGGCGCGGTCGGCAAGGGAGCCGCCTGCGACGCGGCGGTCTCGGCTTACCGGGAACAGGGCGTGCGCGCGGCGGTCGTCTCCGTCGGCGGGAGCATCGGAGTTTTCGGAAAAAAGCCGGACGGAAGCGATTTTAAGATCGCCGTGCGAGATCCGGCGGGCGATCTTTCCGAAACGCTCGGATATATAACGGTCCCGGGCGAAACGTTCGTTTCGACTTCGGGCGACTATGAAAAATATTTTATCGAAAACGGCGTAAAATACAGCCATATTCTCGATCCGGAAACGGGTTATTCCGTCAAAAGCGAGGTCGTCTCGGCGACGGTCGCCGCGAAAGGCGGCGCACTTTCGGATATGCTTTCAACGGCCTGCTTCGCGCTCGGCGCGGAGAAAAGCCGCGCGCTTCTGGAGGAATACGGCGCAGGCGCGGTGTTCGTTCTGCCGGACGGCGAGATTCTCGTGTTCGGCGGGCTTGATTTTACGCTCACCGGGGAAGGTTACCGGGTGAATCGGCAATGAAAAAACTCTTTTCCAAGGCGGATGCCGTTCTGATCGCGGTGCTGCTTCTTATCGCGGCCGCAGCGCTTTTCTTTCGGATGCGCGGCAGCGCGGGGGAAGAACGTTTCGCGCGGATCGAAAAAGACGGAGAAACGATCAGTTACTTCCGGCTTTCGGAGGACCTTCCCTACCGTGAATACGAGATCGGCGGCGCGGTTCCGGTTACGATTGCGGCAGAAAACGGAGCGGTCTGGTTTCTGCATTCGGAATGTCCGGACCGGCTTTGCGTCCGGTTCGGAAAGCTTTCGAAAACCGGCGAGACGGCGGTCTGTCTTCCGGCGAGAGTTGCGGTTACGGTAGAGGGAGAGAAAAAAGCGGTTGATGCGGTTACGGGATGAGAAAAAGGTAAGATCGGCGCGAAGGATCGCTGCGATCGGGATCTTTGCGGCGCTGGCGCTGGTGCTGTCCTTCCTGGAAGGCCTTCTGCCGCCGCTGCCGATGATGCCTCCCGGGGCGAAGCTCGGGCTTTCCAATATCGTAACGATGTTCGTTGCGTCCTCTCAGGGCTTGCTGCCCGCGCTTCTGATCGCGGTGCTGAAAGGCCTTTTTGCCGGCGTTACCCGCGGCTTTACCGCAATGGCGCTGAGCCTTGCGGGCGGAGTGCTGAGTACCGCCGTCATGTATTTCCTTTTCAAAACGAAAAAATTCGGGCTGATCGGAGTCGGTGTTTCCGGCGCGTTTGCCCATAACGCGGCGCAGCTTCTCTGCGCGTATTTCCTTACTTCAAAAACCATGCTCTGGTACGCCCCCTGGCTCTGCGTCTTAAGCGCTGCAACCGGGACGCTGACCGGATTGCTTCTGAGAGCGGTTCTGCCGCTTTTGGAAAAGCTCGAAAGGGAGTGATTTCGCTTGCGTCCGGAGTTTCCCGTCCGACCCTTTAAGACCCACGGCGGAATCCGTCTGCCGGCGCACAGGACCACCGCGCGCGAAAAAACGGTGACGATGCCGGCGCCCGAGATCTGTATCATCCCGCTGCGCCAGAGCTCCGGCGCTGTGTGCAGGGCGCTTGTCCGAAAAGGCGACCGCGTATGGCGCGGCCAGAAGATCGGCGATACCGACGATCCGTTTTCCGTACCGGTTCACGCGAGCGTTTCCGGAACGGTCCTTCAGATCGCGGCGACGGAGTCTTCTTCGGGAGAGATGGGCGAAGCGATCTGGATCCAATCCGACGGGAAGATGGAATCCCTGCCGAACCTGCGACCGCCGATCGTGACGGACGCGGAAGGGTTTGCCGCGGCGATCCGGGAATCCGGCCTGGTCGATCCCGGCGGCGATGGCTTCCCGACCCATATCAAGCTCAATCCCGCGCGGCAGGCGGATACTCTGATCATCAACGCGATCGAATCCGAGCCCTACCTGACCTGCGCTTACCGCTGCGCCCTCGAGGAATCGCGCTCGGTTTTGGAGGGCGTCTATGCGATCAAAAGCTTCCTGAACGTCCACCGCGTGATCATCGCGGTGGAGGAGAACAATCCGGAAGCGGCGAAAATCCTCGGCGAGATCGCCGACAACGAGGAATACGATCCCGACGACGAAGTCCGGATCCTGACGCTGCCGTCGGTTTATCCGCAGGGCGAGGAAAAAACGTTGATCAAGGCGTGCACGGACCGCGAAGTGCCGCCCGGAAAGCTGCCGGGGGACGTCGGCTGTATCGTAATGACGATCGATTCGGTCGTCTTGATCGCCAAATACCTGAAAACCGGAATGCCGCTCGTTTCCAAACGGATCACGGTGAGCGGCTCCGCGATCTATGCGCCGGCGAACGTACTGGTTCCGATCGGCGCGCGCATTTCCGATATCATTGAATTCTGCGGCGGGTTTTCCGCCGAACCGGGAAATCTGCTGGTCGGCGGGCCGGTATCCGGCAAAGCGCTGCGCGTGATGACCGCGCCGATTGTCAAGGCGGATACCGCGATCCTGGCGTTTTCCGAAAAAGATTCCGCCGAACGGGAGGAGAGCGCCTGCATCCGCTGCGGGAGATGCGCGCGCGTCTGCCCGATGCGGCTGGCGCCGGCTTTAATCGAAAAAGCGGCTGCCTCGGGCAATCTTTCGGCGCTGCGCCGTCTGCATGCGGACGCCTGTACGTACTGCGGCGCCTGCGCCTGCGTCTGCCCGGCAAACCGTCGGCTGACCGACGCGATCCGCCGCGCCGCGGCGCTGCCGGGTGCGGAAACACCGGCTCGGAAAAACGACACGGAACGCGGAAAAGGAGGCGAGGAGAATGGATGACCGCATGCTGTCCGGCGCGCCGTTCCTTCACGCCGGATCTTCTACCCGCCGGATCATGCTCGACGTGATCCTTTCCCTGACGCCGGCGGTGATCGCCGCGCTCGTGATTTTCGGCGCGCGGTCGTTTTTGCTGATCTGCATCTCCGCCGCCGCCTGCGCCGCGGTGGAATTCGCTGCCTGCAAGCTTCTGAAGCGGAAGAACAGTGCAGGCGATCTGAGCGCGGTCGTTACCGGGGTACTGCTCGCGCTGACCGTTCCCGTTTCGCTGTATCCGCCGCTGATCCTCATCGGCGCGGTCGCCGCGATCTTCTTTGTAAAAATGCTGTTCGGCGGGCTCGGAAAGAATTATGTAAACCCGGCGCTTGCAGGATGGGCCGTCCTTACGCTGATTTTTCCCGGCCGGATGACCGCCTGGACGAAAGCCTTCGGCTATCTCGGCAGCGCGGACGCCGCAACAACGGCGACCCCGCTTGCGAACGTTTCCACGATAAATTCGGCAGAAACGCCGGGAATTCCGGAACTGATCGTCGGCCTGCACGGCGGAAGCATCGGTGAAACCTGCGCGGGAGCGCTGATTCTGGGCGGGATCTATCTGACCGCCCGGCGGGTGATCACCCCTGTGATCCCGGCGGTGTTTCTCGGCACGGCGGCGCTGATCTCGCTGATCGCCGGGAGAAATATCCTGACGGAGCTCTGCTCGGGCGGACTGCTGCTCGGCGCGATCTTTATGGCGACCGATTATACGACCTCGCCCGTTACTTTTAAGGGCCAGCTGATTTACGCGTTCGGCTGCGGACTCGTTACGATGCTGATCCGGATCCTGACCCCGCTGCCGGAAGGCACGGGTATCGCGATTTTACTGATGAATCTGCTCACGCCGCTGATCGATCGCATCGCGATTGCGCGGCCGTTCGGCGTAAGATCGCGTTTTCGCGGTGGAAAAGCCGCCTGAAAAAAATGTATTTGTTTTTAAATACATAAAAAATGAAAGGAGAAAAAATCATGAAGCTGTTTAAGGAATTCAAAGAGTTTATCAGCCGCGGCAACGTTCTCGATCTGGCGGTCGCCGTTGTCATCGGCGGCGCGTTCGGAAAGATCGTCACCGCCCTGGTCAACGACGTCATCATGCCGGCGATTTCGATGATCTTCGGCGCGAGCAGCATCGCGGAACTCGCGATCGTAAAGGGCGAGGGGGACGACGCGATCGTTCTCGCCTACGGCGCGTTTATCCAGGCGATCATCGACTTCCTGCTGGTAGCGTTCGTCATCTTCCTGGTCGTAAAGGCCTTCAACAAGGTGAAGCGCAAGAAGGAAGAAGAGCCGGATCCCGATCCGGAGCCCTCTGCGGAAGAGAAGCTCCTGACCGAAATCAGAGATCTGATCAAGGAAAAATAAGGAATCCGAAACAAAGTCGGTCCGCAAACGAAAAGCCCGGGGGCTCCCGGGCTTTTTCGCGTCTTCGGCGGCGAAA
>CACZON010000009.1 GCA_902782805.1 Oscillospiraceae bacterium | reverse complement strand
GTTCGGATCGAAAGAATCGCCGACCTGAAGGATAACGGGAACGTCCAGTTCCTCTGCGGCTCTCAGAACCGCCTCGACTGTCTCATAACCCATAACATTGAAAGCGCCGATGCCCCAATGTCCCTTAACCGCAGCGTCGAATATTTTTTTCTCTTGTCTGCCATTCGCTAACATGGTGATACCCTCCTTGATTTAGTCCATTAATGGTCTTTAGTTTTATTATACAGCAATTTGTCAGTTTTGCAATTAAAAACTGAAAAACTTTTGCATAAATCTGTTGAAACGATCCGACCGCCCGCGGCGGATCACTCAGGTTCTCTCTTTTGAGAGATACGCCCTGCCGTTTTTCCCGTTTCAAAAGGAAAGCGAAACCGCTCCGTATCCGAAACGGTTTCGCTTGTGGGATTTGATTTTCGCTTATTTGCTCTGAGCAAGTTCCAGCGCGTTTTTCGAACCGATGAGCGGCTTCGGACCGTCTTCTTCTACCTCGCCGTCCTCCGCTTCGAAATCGATTCCGCCCTTACACTCAAAGTAAACTCTCGTCTCTCCGCTTTCGCTCGGATAGAAGTCAAGCGCAAGGCCCAATCCGCTTGCTTCGTTTCTGTAGCTGACCTGTTTGTTTGAACCGATCAGAGAACCGGGGCCGTTCAGATATCCGTCCTCGTCAAGAAGCGCAACGTAGTTATCGAGGAAAGCCTCCGCCGCTTCCTGAGTTTCAAACACCGTCTCGAAGGAGATCGCCATGCTGAAATTTTTGCCGTACATGACCTCATTGAACTTTTTGTGGTTCCTGCCGGAGACGTATACACCGGTCAGATCGATTTCAGGGAATCCTGTCTCTTTCAGAATCTGTTCCGTCTCATCTGCGGTGAGATACTTTTCGTTCTTGAAGAGAAGGATCACGGTTTCGTTGTCGTCTTCAAAATGATAACGGAACGACGCGGAAGTATCCGGAGACGTATAATGATCGATCCCGCTTTCCTCATCATCGGGGTCGATATACACCGGAGTATATCCGGCGTTCTTAAGATCTTCGATATAGGCGTCCAGATACTCCATCGCCTGATCGTAATCGCCGTATTTCGCATAGACGTAAAGGACCGTCTCGTAATCGAAGAAATAGAGCCACGACTCGATCTGCTCCGCCTTGGTATCGTAGGCCTTGAGCTCCGTGAGGGCTTGAGTCTCGGGAAGTGCAGGATAATCGGTCGACGTCAGCACGCCGTTGATCGAATCGAGTCCCTCATATTTCGGGAAGTCGTAATACTTCTTCGCGACAAAATCCATTCCGTCGTTATAGGTAACCGAGATGGAGGAATAGCACTTCGTATCCTCTCTGAGCAGCTTGCGGAACTGGTATTCACCGTCTTCTTCAACCGGTTCGAAACCGTTCTGCACAAGGAGGAGCTTGTATGCATCTACATCATCCAGCGTCGCGTGCGAATCGCGGATATCAACTTCGTCGCTGTAGACGAAATTCTCCTCATCGATCATCAGCGCGTAACTCGCGGTCGGGATGAACGGAATCGCCTTGTCGCCGTATCCGGGAAGGAATACGGAATTGAAAACGAAGAGATCGCCTTCGGTCCATTCCGTGCGGGCCTCGGGGTATTCCGGATTTCCCATCCAGGCCTGCGCGCGGGACTCCGACTGCGCATCGCCGAACGTGATGACCACGTCGATATCGTCGAAATAATACCGCGCGACTTCATCGTCGTCGACGACGCACTGCAGACGCGCCTGCGTCGGATCTTCCGCATCCAGAACGAGATACACCTCATGCATATAGTTTAACGCGATCTGGCCGTATCCGACAAAGGATCTTACCTGATTCTGGACGTTCGTATCGTAGGAAACGAACTTCAGCGGATCTTCCGTATCGTTATAGAAAAGATTGTAGATGTTTCCTTCGGAAACCTCATCCGTCAGCCAATAAGCCGGCAGTTTCGGCTTCGCGGTCTCGAGCGCGGTACCTTCCTTAAGGAAAGAGACGTCACGGACGCCGTTTTCTTCCAGGAAGCCCTGGAATACTTCGTTATTGACGCTCATAACGGCGAAATCGCTGTAGCTGCCGTCGTCTTCATAATCGAACCAGACCAGGTCGTCCGAATAAACGGTCGTTTTCAGAAAACCTTCCGAATTCATCACGTAATTGCCGCTTTGAATCTTATTGAGGAAATTCTGCATCGCTTTTTCGGACAATTCGGCCTTTTCTTCCGCGTTCATCTCCGAACCGGACTCCTCCGAGCTTTCCGGTACGGAACTTTCCGGTACAGAGCTCTCCGGAACGAAGCTTTCGGAAGCGCTGCTTTCCGGCGTTTTCGATGGTTCTTCGCTCTTGCTGCAGCCGCCCATCATCAGGATGATGGCAGTCATCAAAAGCACAGCAACTGCCGTCAGAACGTGTTTGCTTTGTTTTTTCATGAGGACCTCCAATCGATCTTCGATTTTTTGAATGTCTTATTATAATTCGTAAGCCGCATTTTGTCAATGCTTCCGCCGTTTCATCCCGTCTGTCTCGCCATAAATCCGATCCTGCACCCGGACCTGCCGCCCGCGGCAGTCGTTCGCACGGATCACTGCTTTCTTTTCTGCGCGAAAAGCCAGCGCCAGAACTCCGGTTTTGCAAGATTGAGATTCGGCGAATCGTGGGTTCCGGCCAAATTGTCCGTATCGATCCCGAGGCGTGAGAGTTCTGCGTCGGAATACTCGTAGTAGGTGAAATTTTTGTGGCCGAACTCGCGCAGCTTTTCGCAGGCAAGTCTGCTGCGGCGAACCGGGCAGGGATAATCGCTCTGGGCATGGCTGATATAGAGCGGGATTTTCAGCGTTTCCCGAAGGTATTTGATCTCGCTGCCGTCGTTGAAGAAATCGAAGACAGAAGTCATCATCGCGGCCGCCGCGTAAAGATCCTTTCCGGCCGCAAGATGCTGATAGAGCGCTCCTCCGCCGGTTCCGATAAAGTAGACGCGCGAAAGATCCGCGCCGGTTTCTTCGGCAAAACTGCGCACCATCGCCGCCGTTGAGCGGGCGTAAGCTTCCATCTGTGCGTTGCCCTCCTCGCCCTGCGGAGGATGACCGGGCATCGGGAACCACGGCGCCAGAACGTGGCAGGGATAAACCGCCTGGAAGCCTTCGCTCGCAAGGAGATACCCGGGATAATTGAGAATTTGCCGGTTGTTCTCCGCGTTGTTGTCGGCGCCGCTGCCGACGCTGTAGAAGACGACCGGCAGGTTTTCGCCCTTCTGGCGGCATTCAACGTAATCGAAGCCCATCATCCCCTCGCGTTCAAAACGCTTTGGAAGATATTGACGGATCGCTCCGGGATTTTCCGCCGTAACGTCCGCACGGGAAAAGTCAAAGCTCATCCCATTGATTTCCCGGCTGCAGGTAACTTCAAATCCTCTTGTGACGCTGCCCGGATGGCCGTTGACAAGGCCGTACTGGGGGACCCGCGCGTCGAGGAGGAATTCCTCCGTCCAGAGCTTGAGGATCCCCGGCTTTGGGCATTCGATCCCGAGCACGCGCATTTCACGCGCGGCCGGCTTCATATCGGTATAGGCGCAGATCGAATAATCTTCCGGCGAAAGCTCCGAAGGATCCGCGGCTTCTTTCAGTTCCAGCAAAAAGGCGGTGACCGTCTGGCCGAGCGGAGAAAACGACGTCTCCGCGACGACGCGATGATACGCTTTTTCCGGCGCGAGACGGCGGAGCTTCCCCGTTGTTTCGTCGCGGTAAAAAGACTTCAAAAACTCCCATGCGAGCGGCGCCGCGGTCGGCGCCACACAATGAGGGCCGCCCGATACGGCGGCACAGCGCAGCGAGGGGCTTCCGTCGAACCCGTTTTCTTCGCCGATATAATGCTCTCTTGCGAGGAGTTCTCTCGTTTTGATCTTGTCAAAATGCGCGCCGATCGCCTGTTCGGCTTTTGAGAGGTTTTCCGTATCCTCTTCTCTTGCGCGTACCGCGCAGCCTGCGATTTTCCGCCAAAGATTAAGCCCGTAAAGGCAGTTTTCCGCGCTGAGATACGGCGGCGTGGCGTCGGCGGAGACGCGCGGCGGCGCCGGGCGCTCAGGGTCCCGGTTCATCGGAAAAACGCCGTTGACTTCGTTTGTGCCGCTGATCATTACGACCGCAAGGCCGAGCTCTTCGGCGTGTTCGAGGTCTTCCCGGGTGCTGTCCGCACCGTAGTACTGCGTGCCGAGCATACAGACGCCCGCGAACAGCTCCGGGCGGCGGATCGCATGACGCGCGGCTGCGCTTGCGCCGAAGGAATGGCCGGCGATAAAAACGCGGCTCCGGTCGATCGGATAGCGCTTCAGCGCGAGGGCGATCACGCCGGAGACGGCTTCGAGATTGTTTCCGTCGCCGACGGTAATATGGATCAGCCGGCCGCGCGCCGCAAGCGACGCAAAGCCGAGTTTCTCCATGTCCTTACGGGGGACCGTATGATTGTAAACGCCGACCACAGCGGGAAGCGGTTCCTCCCCACGCTCTTGCGAAAGGTAGGCCGTCCATCCGCCGAGCTCTTCATGCTCCTCGATTCGCAGTGCGGAAAGCTTTTCCGCATCGATTTCGAGCAGCTCACGCTGACGGTCGCCAAACGTCCCTTCAAGGTATTTCAGAGGATCAAAAGAAGAATTTCCGACTCCCTTTAAAAATGTGACGGTCTCCTCCGGTATCGTTCTGTTTCTCGTTTCCATATTTTTCAGTTCCCTTCGTTTCGTGCAGCACGCGGATTTTTATTTGATGCTTTTCATAAGCAGTATTTTTCAAATTCAGGATGCTCCCGGAGCGCTTTTTTTACGTCGATACGATAGTCGACAACGGTGCAGCGGGCATTTTCGGCGTCGTAGTATTCGCGAATCCGCTCTCCGCCCAGCGCTTCCATCGTTTTCCAGGACGCCGGGTTTTCCAGATCAGCGTCGAGCAAAACGCTGTCGATTCCGTAACGGTTGCAGACTTTCAGCCCCAGATACAGATTGATCTTATTGTAGCCGTTTCCCCGCTCCGTCGGCCGGATGGAATATCCGATATTTCCGCCGTATTTCCGGAGCTTTTCGTTGAGCGCGAGCCTGATGTTGATCATTCCGACGATTCTCCGATCGGAAGTTCGAACGAGGAAATACGTCCGTGCCGGAACTTTTTCTTCGGTCGGCTCGCGCCCTTCATCTTCGCTGAGCTTTTGAAGCCAGCCTTCGTAGTTTTCGAGGTACCGATAGAGCCCGCCGGTGCCGTTGATTTCGGAATGGTAATCGTAGAATTCCCGGATGAAAGCGATCGCTTCCTCTTTCCTTTCGATGCCGGGTACTTCCAGTAAGAATCGTTCCATCTCGGTTCCTTTCCCGCCGCAGCTGTCGGCACGGATCGTTTTACAATTCGAGCCTGCCAATTGCTCAGCAGGCTCGATGAATTACCGGTTTGCGGTATATGCGGCGGATACGGTCCGTCTTATTTTCCGGATTCCGCTGCGAGCCTGCTCGCGAACATTTCGTAAGCGGCTTCCGGATCGCGATTGTAGCGGCTGGTGCTCGGATCGTTGACCGATTCCATAATCGCCATATCCTCGTCGTTCAGTACAAAGTCGTAAACGTCGAGGTTGGAAATGATTCTGTCCTTATGGACCGACTTCGGGAGCAGGATGCAGTTTCTCTGGAGG
>CACZON010000008.1 GCA_902782805.1 Oscillospiraceae bacterium | reverse complement strand
AGACGAAAACGACCGTCCTGCTCGAGACGATGGCCGGAAAAGGCAGCGAGGTCGGACGCAGCTTTGAAGAGCTCGCGGCGATCCTCGCGCTCGTTGACGCAAAGGAAAAAATCGGCGTCTGCTTCGATACCTGCCACGTATACGACGCGGGCTACGATATAAAGGAACGGCTCGATTCGGTTTTAGAGGAATTCGACCGTGTGATCGGCCTCCAAAAACTGCATGCGGTGCATTTGAACGACAGTAAGAATCCTACCGGCTCGCATAAGGACCGCCATGAAAAGATCGGCGAGGGCGCTCTGGGGCTCGAAGCCTTCGGGCGAATCATCCGTCATCCGGCGCTTCGCGGCATCCCGTTCTATCTCGAAACGCCGAACGAGCTGCCCGGATACCAAAAGGAGATTGAGACCCTGCGCGGACTATACGGAGAATAAAAAAGAACGCCCGCCCCGAGCAGCCGGAGCGGGCGATTTTTTGCGCTGTTTTCAGCTTTTTTTCTTTCTGCGCATCAGCAGAATCGGGATCGCCGCCAGAAGCAGGGCCGCCGCGGCGGCGAGGTAGATCCCCGGCGTCGGAACGGATTTTACCTGCCCGAGTTCGATGTAGGTGCTTTCGCTGCTGCGGATCACCGCGGCGCCGATCGCCGGGCCGATAATCATCGGCAGCAGCACGGCAAAGATCATGCGGATGCCCTGGAAATGACCGACCTTCCCCTGCGGGGTGTGATCGCGGATGTTGGCTGCGAGCGCCGAAGAGAGCATCATATGGCCGCTCATCATGACCGTGCCGGCGATCATCACGCCGATTTGGGAACGCACAAAATACATTCCCCCGAGACCCAGAAGCATTACGAGTCCGGCCGGCAGCGCGAAGCGGAGCTTGCCGACGCGGTCGATAAAGCGTCCGGAGATCACGCTCGCGACCGAAGCAAGGATCAGCACCACGCCGAGAACGAGCGCGTAATCGCCAATTCCGAGATAATTTTGGATATAGATGATGATAAAGGGGAAATAAACCTGAACGGCGATCGAGAAGAGGCAAAACGCGCCGAGCGAGAGATAAAGCTCGGGATTACCGCGAACGACCGAGGGCCGCAGCCCGTAGATCAGATTGCGCAGGCCGCCGGTTTTCTGAGGCCTCAGCAGCGGCGAATCCTTTAAAAGGAAGATCGAGATCACGCCGACCGCGGTTACGGCGATGCCGAAGAGATTGAAAAATTCACGCCAGCGCCCCTGCTGGGTCAGCGTATCGAAGGCGCCGAAAATGATCAGCATCGCAACGAGCGGCAGGATCGAAAGGACACTTTCCACCTTCGCGCGGTTCCGGTCGCAGGTGTTGTCGGTGACCCAGGCGTTGAAGGCGGCGTCGTTCGCGGTGCTGCCGAAGAAGGTCATCACGCAGTCGAGCACAACAACGGTGATTGCGGCGGCCGCGATCGCGTTCGCGCCGGGGAAGAGCTTCGCGGCGTTTTCCTTCGTAACGTAGCCGAAGGCGGCAGTCGAAAAGCCCCAGAGGATGTACCCGAAGGCGATCAGCCTTTTGCGGCTGCCGAGGCGGTCGGAAAGCGCGCCCATCAGAAGCGTCGTCAGCGTTGCCGCGGCGGCCGACCAGCCGACCATCGCCGCGATATAGCCGGGATCCTGCGAGATCGTATTGTATAAAAAAACGTTGAAATACATGTTTTCGATCGTCCAGGCAAACTGCCCGAAGAGACCGACCAGAAGCACTGCGCTCCAACGGCGCAGTCCGAGCTTTTCGTGATTCTCCATCGAAAAAACCTCCTTACCTCTTAAGTATAGCATCGCAGGAAACCGTTTTCAAGAAAAGAAGCGGCGGATCCGAGGCCGGATCCGCCGCTGTTTCGGTTGTTTTCGTCCGATCAGAAGAGGCGGACGATCTTTTCGGGCTTTTTCTCGTGGGGCGCTTTTTCGGTCGCTTTATGGCCGATCGCGATCGCAACCGCGAATTCGTATCCCTCGGGGAATTTGAGTAGCTTTTCAAAGCGCTCTTTTTCTTCGCTCTGGAAGATCGCGCCGATGCAGCCGATGATCACGCTGCCGAGACCGAGTCCCTGGGCGGCGAGCGCGATGTTTTCCACCGCGATACCGGCGTCCACCTTGCTCCAGCCGAAGTTCTTGTCCGCAGAGATCACGACCATGAACGGCGCGTTGTAAAGCACCTTCATGCCGCGGCTCTCAAGGCGCTTTTTCGTTTCTTCGTCTGCGTCTTTGAGCGAAAGCGCAAGCTGCGTTTTTTCAAGCTCGTCGATGATCTCTTTCCCGATCAGAGAAAAACACCATTCCTGGCGATTGACCGCCGTGGGCGAGGCGAGCGCCGCGTTTTCGATCACTTTGATTTCTTCTTCGGTCAGCATTTCCGGGGTATAACCGCGGGTGGAGCTTCTCTCTTCGATCGCACGGATGATTTCGTTCATAGTTTGTCCTCCTTTGAACTCATTTCGGTTTATGCTTCTGCCTTGCGGCAGTTTTCGATGAGACGCATGGTGTCGCGGATTGCTTCGATCGGCTCGGTATTCGGCAGGGTTTTGATCCCGATATAGGGCTTCGAGCCTGAACCGAATACGACAAGTCCTTTGAGCGTTTGGGTCAACGCCGAGATGACTTCGATTTCGAGCTTCTGGGTATAGAGCAGCAGGAGCTTATCCTGCTCTTTGATCTCGTAGATGCCGAGGCGCATCGCAGTATTGCGCAGCAGCGCAATATCGATCAGCCCGAGCACCGCCGTCGGCGGTTCGCCGAAGCGGTCGATGAGTTCGTCCATCACGTCGGAAGCGTCGTCTTCGTTGCGGATATCGGCGATTCTGCGGTAGATTTCGATCCTTGAAGCCGAGGATTCGATATAGCTTTCCGGAATATGCGCGCCGATGCGCAAATCGATCAGACATTCGAGATCGGCCGGCGGCGGGGTTTCACCTTTCTGCAGGCTGATCGCTTCATCCAAAAGCTTCAGATAGAGATCGTAGCCGACGGCTTCCATCTGGCCGTGCTGCTGCGCGCCGAGGAGATTTCCGGCGCCGCGCAGCTCGAGATCGCGCATGGCGATCTTGAAGCCGGAACCGAATTCGGTAAATTCGCGGATCGCGGTAAGGCGCTTTTGGGCGATTTCGGAGAGGATTTTATCGCGTGTAAACGTGAAGTAGGCGTAGGCGCGGCGCGAAGAACGCCCGACGCGGCCGCGCAGCTGGTGCAGCTGGGAAAGTCCCATCCGGTCGGCGTTGTCGATGATCAGCGTATTCACGTTCGGAACATCGACGCCCGTTTCGATGATCGTCGTACAGACGAGCAGGTCGATTTCATGATCGAGCAGCCGCTGCCAGATCGCGGAAAGCTCGTTTTCGTTCATCCTGCCGTGAGCGGTTGCGATGCGCGCCTGCGGGATCTTCTGCTTTAAAAGACCGGCGGTTTTATCAAGCGAGGCGATATCGTTGTGAAGATAATAGACCTGGCCGCCGCGGCGCAGCTCCTTGCGGATCGCGTCGCAGATGATCCCGACGTCGTATTCGAGGACGTAGCTCTGGACCGGATGCCGGTCGCGGGGTGCCTCCTCGATCAGCGACATATCGCGGATGCCGGAGAGCGCCATGCTCAAAGTCCGCGGGATCGGCGTTGCGGAAAGCGTCAGAACGTCTACGTTTTTGCGCAGATTTTTGAGATGCTCCTTCTGCGCAACTCCGAAGCGCTGTTCTTCGTCGATGATCACGAGCCCGAGATCGCGGAAGGAGACGTCTTTCGAAACGATCCGGTGCGTTCCGACCACGAGGTCGATCTCGCCGCGCGCGAGTTTTTTGAGGATTTCCGCCTGCTGTTTCGGCGAACGGAACCGCGAGAGCAGCTCGATCGTAACGGGGAAGCCTTCCATACGCTGGCGGATTGTCTGGTAATGCTGAAAGGCAAGGATCGTTGTAGGAACGAGGATCGCGCACTGCTTGCCTTCGGTGATGCACTTGAAAGCGGCGCGCAGAGCGACCTCGGTTTTTCCGAAGCCGACGTCGCCGCAGAGGAGCCGGTCCATCGGGATCGGGCGTTCCATATCCGATTTGATCTCTTCGGCGCAGCGAAGCTGATCTTCCGTTTCTTCGTATTCAAAACGCGCCTCAAAATCGCGCTGCCATTCACCGTCCGCCTCGAACGCGTAGCCTTTCGACTGCATCCGCGCGGCGTAGAGGTCGATTAGATCCTTTGCGATATCCTTGACGTTGCTGCGCGCGCGGGCTTTTGCTTTCTGCCAGTCCGTACCGCCGAGGGTGTTGAGGCGCAGAACCGTATCTTCTTTGGAGCCGATGTATTTTGCAACAAGATCGAGCTGCGTTACCGGGACGTAGAGCACGTCGCTTTTTGCGTATTTGATCTTGATGTAATCCTTGACGATGCCCTGCATCTCGATCTTATGGATCCCGTCGTAGATTCCGATCCCGTGGGAAACGTGGACGACGTAATCACCGGGGACGAGTTCGGAAAGATCGGAGATCTCGCGGCCGTTTTTGCGCCGGCGCGGCGCTCTGCGCGCGGCCGAGGAAAGCTGACCGTGCGTGATCAGGGCGAAGAACGCCTCCGGATATTCGATCCCCGCGCTCAAAGCGCCGGGACAGACGAAAACCTTGCCGCGGGGGATTTCCCGCGGGTTTTCCGCGTAGGTACAGGCGATTCCCGCGGCTTCGAGATCCTGCGCGGTCAGACGGGCGGCCTTTTCGTTGCCGGCCAGAACGACGCAAGCCCAGTTGAGCTCCAAAAGCTGCGTCAGGTCTTCGCAAAGCTGCGAGATCCCGCCGCTCCAGACAGAAGACTGGCGCACGTTGAGCGAACAGATCGTTTTGAGCGGGACTTCGTAGTTCCCGCGCAGGAAAGTATCGAGGTAGATCGCGCCGCGACTTTCAAACTCATCGAGCGCGAACGTCAGATCGCAGCTGTATGTATCGAGCCCGCGGCAGAGGACACCCTCCTCGAGATAATCCTTCAGATCCTCCTGCTGCTGCCAGGAGGCGGCGCGTTCGCGCTCCTTGACGCCGTAATAATCCGAGACGAACAGCAGATCGTTTTCCCCGATGTAGGAGAAGAGCGTTGCGACGCGGTCAAAGAGCAGGGAGATGTATTTGTCCGCGCAGGAGAGCGCCAGCCCGCTTTCGAGCAGCTCTGCGTCGGCTTCGAGGATCGATTTTGCTTTCTGTGCGTTTTTTCCGCGCTGCAGCGCCATCACGGAGCGGATCTTTTTGGCAAGGAGCGGTTTGCTCCCGACAGCGGCCTCCACCGCCGGGCAGATGCGGACCGACCGGACCGGATCTCCGCGCCGCTGCGTTTCGGGATCGAAATGCGCGAGCGAATCGATCTCGTCGCCCCAGAATTCGGCGCGCACCGGAGCGCCTTCGCTCGGAGGATAAAAATCGAGGATTCCGCCGCGCAGCGCGAACTGCCCCGGTCCTTCGACCTGGTCGCTGCGCTCGTAACCGCAGAGAATCAGCTTTTCGATCACCGCAGAGGGAGCGATTTGCTCGCCGGAAGAAAGGGTAAAGATCGCTTTTTCAAGATACTCCGGCGGAATCGTATAGAGCAGCGCTGCGTCGATGCAGAAGACGACGCAGTCGAAATCCTCCGCAAGGATCGCGGAAAGGACCTCGAGGCGCGCGTGTTCGTTTTCGTGGGACGGTGAAGCTCCGCTGCGCAGAGAGAGATCTCTCGCCGGATAAAAAAGGGTTTTAAGGCCCATTGCGGAAAGATCGGCGACGATTTTCTGGGCGGCGGCTTCATCGGGGCACAGCAAAAAGGCTCTGCGGCGCAGTTTGCGGCAAAGCGAAAAAACGAGATTCGATTTGTGAATTTCCGAAACGCCCGAAACGACCGCCGGCAGCCTGCCGGCAGCGGCGCACTCCAGAAGCTGCTGGAATCCGAGCGTATCGCTGATGGCTTTCGTCAGAAATTCCACGAAGAACGATTCCTTCTGTCAAGAATTGTAAAGACTCATAGCGCGGTCGATATCCTGCGATCCGATGATGATCTCGCAGGCCTCGGCAGCGTGTTTTGCCGCCTCTTCCATCAGGGGAAGTTCCTCTTTCGTAAATTTCGAGAGGACCCAGTCGGCCAAATTGTATTCCGGATTCGGTTTTGCGCCGATCCCGAGCCGGACGCGGGGGAACTGATCGGATCCGGAGAGATAGATGATGTTTTTCATCCCGTTGTGGCCGCCGTCGCTGCCTTTTCTGCGGATGCGCAGCCTGCCGGGTTCGAGAGTGATATCGTCGAAAAGAACGAGAACTCTCTCCGGCGGGATTTTGTAGAAGCGCATCGCCTCGCAGACGGACTGGCCGCTTAAGTTCATGAAGGTTGACGGCTTGAGGAGCAGCGTCTTTTTTCCGCCGATCATCGCTTCGCCGCACAGAGCCTTGAATTTGAGGCGCCGCATCGAGACGCCGCATCGGTCCGCGAGCGCATCGATCGCCATAAAGCCGGCGTTGTGGCGCGTGTTCTGATATTCTTTTCCGGGATTGCCGAGTCCCGCAACGATATACTCTACCTTGCCGGGCAGCGTAGAGTTGAAGAAAATCTTAAACATAGAGGCTTTGCATCCTTTACGGTTTACTGTATTCCTTATTATCTCATATTTTCACGAAATTTCAATATGTTTCGGAAGCGTTCTCCCGAATTATTCCCGGAGATTGTGGATTTTGCATATAAAAGGCGGCTAAATTTTGCAGGGATTTTTTTGAAAAACAGTAGCATTTATTTTTGATTTTTGCTATAATAATATACACTTTTTGCACATGGACGTAAAATATGTAATGGAGGAATATTAATGGACCACAAATACGTATATCTTTTCTCCGAAGGCAACGCGAAAATGCGGGAACTCCTTGGCGGCAAAGGAGCCAACCTTGCCGAAATGACCGGTCTCGGTCTGCCGGTTCCGCAGGGCTTTACGATTACGACCGAAGCCTGCACCCGCTACTATGACGACGGGCGGAAGATCGGCGCAGATATCGAAGCGCAGATCATGGAATATATCGAGAAAATGGAAGCGATCACCGGCAAGAAGTTCGGCGATCTCGAAAATCCGCTGCTCGTTTCCGTTCGTTCCGGCGCACGCGCTTCGATGCCCGGCATGATGGATACGATCCTCAACCTCGGTCTCAACGAAGACGTTGTCAACGTAATCGCCGCGAAATCCGGAAATCCCCGCTGGGCTTGGGACTGCTACCGCAGATTCATCCAGATGTACTCCGATGTCGTTATGGAAGTCGGT
>CACZON010000007.1 GCA_902782805.1 Oscillospiraceae bacterium | reverse complement strand
TCGCCGCCGGGAAGAAATTCTACGAAGAGCTCTCGCCGGAAACGGGCGAATTTTTCAATACGATGCTCTCGGGCGAGCTGCTCGACGTCCTCTCGACGCAGGGCAAGCAGGCCGGCGGCTACTGCACGAGCCTGATGGATTACAATGTTCCCTTTATCTTTGCGAATTTCAACGGCACCGCCGGCGACGTGGAGGTCGTCACCCACGAGGCGGGCCACGCGTTTGCAAATTATGTAAACCGCAACCGCATCCCGATCGAGTATATCTGGCCGAGCATGGAGGCCTGCGAGGTCCATTCGATGTCGATGGAATTCTTCGGTGAGGCCTGGGCGGAGACGTTCTTCGGGAGCGACGCGCGCAAATTCCGCTATACGCATCTGGCATCCGCGATCACCTTTATCCCGTACGGGACGATGGTCGATCATTTCCAGCATATCGTCTACGAGCGCCCGGAGCTGACCCCGCGCGAGCGCCATAACGTCTGGAAGGAGCTGCTCGGGATTTATATGCCGTGGATGAAGCTCGACGGCGAGATCCCCTTCTATTCCGAGGGCGAGGGCTGGCAGCGGCAGCACCATATCTATTCCAGCCCGTTCTACTATATCGACTACTGCCTTGCGCAGACCGTCTCGCTCGAATTCTGGGCGCTGATCCAAAAGGACCGCGCGCAGGCCTGGGAGCGTTACATGGCCTATACGAAGCAGGGCGGCAGCCGCACTTTTACCGAGCTCCTTAAAAACGCGGGGCTCGAGACGCCCTTTGAGGAGCACTGCCTGCGGCAGGTCTGCGAAGCCGCGGCGGAGTATCTCGCAAAGTACGATCTTTCGGGAATCCTCTGAAAAAAGCGGCCGGGAACGCTCAAAAAAGGGATGGACGCTTTTCCCGCCGCGTGCTATGATAGAAGCAGCGGAACCTTTTTACGGCGCGGGTGCGCCGATCCGGAATCAGAAGCCCGGGTTTTCGGGCTTTCAACAAAAAAAGGAGAAAAAAACAATGGCACTTGTAGAACTCGATTTTCGCTCTCAGGCGCTCGGCTACCATCAGGAGGTCGTGATGATCCTGCCGGATCAGCCGGCGGACAAGCCGTACCCCGTGCTCTGGCTGTTCCACGGCGCAAACCAGGACTGCACGGAGTGGCTCCGCCAGACCTCGATCGAACGCTATGCCAACAAGCGCGGCCTCGCCGTCGTCTGTCCTACGGTTTCGGACGGCCACGGCATGGACATGGTCCACGGCATGAAGTACTATACGATGCTCTCGCAGGAGCTGCCGGCGGCCGTTCACTTTATGTTCCCGTGCCTTTCGAAAAAGCGCGAGGAAAACTTCACCGCGGGCGCTTCGATGGGCGGCTATATCGCCTTTAAGCTCGCGCTCAATTTCCCCGAGCGCTACTGTGCGGCAGGCGCGTTCGCCGGCGCGCTCGACATCGTTGAAATCACGCGCGACTTTACGAAAGACGCGCCGCAGAACCATTCCTTCAAGCTCGCGTTCGGCTCTGCCGAGGAGATTGAGGGCACCGAAAGCGACATCATCGACCTCGCCGGAAAACGCGTTGCGGCGGGCGAAAGAATGCCGCGGCTCTGGTCGCTCGTGGGCGAGCAGGATTTCGGCGTGAACCAGGTCCGCGGCGCGATCGCGAAATTCCGGGCCCGCGGCGTGGAGATCGACGATTTCTACGATATGGGTATTCACAGCTTCGATTTATGGGACCGCTACGTCGAGCCGTTCTTCGACTGGCTCCGGCTCCCGAAACGGTAAGGAGGGATCGATTCATGGCAGTAATAACGATTCATTTCTATTCGAAAACGATCGGTCTTGCGACCGCCGCGCGAATCATCATCCCAAGCGCGATCGAACGCTCCGAATCGCCCGACTACGAAGCCGAATACGGCAAAAAAGGCCTGCTGCCCGTGCTCTGGCTCCTGCACGGCGGTTCCGACAACTACACCGACTGGCACAACTGCACGAAGGTGCAGCTTTTCGCCGAGGAATACGGCTACGCCGTCGTGATGCCGGACGCGCAGCAATCGAGCTACGCGAACATGGCCTACGGCCCGAACTGGCTGGATTACTACTTAAACGAACTTCCCGAATACATCTATTCGCGCTTCCCGTTCTCGAGAAAGCGCGAGGACAACTTCATCGCCGGGATGTCGATGGGCGGCTCCGGCACGGTCAAGCTCGCGCTTCTGCAGCCCGAGCGCTATCTGTGCGCAGTTCCGCTCGCTTCCGCGGTGGAGGTGGCGCGCCGCTACGCCGAAGGCAGATGGGACCGCGTCCCCGGCGGCGCCCCGCGCGACGGAAAGCCCAGCGTATTTAACGATATCTACGGCTGCGACGACAACCCCTCCGCGATCCTCGGGACGAACGAGGACTGCTTCCATCTGCTCAAAAAAGCGGTGGAAGAGGGCAGAACGCTGCCGAAATTCCTGCATTGCCAGGGCACCGAGGACCATACCTACAACGGCAACGTGGAATACCGCGCCTACGCAAAGGAGCTCGGCGTAGAGCTCGACTGGATCGAGGCGCCCGGTATACACGACTGGAAGAGCTGGAACCTCTATCTGCCCGAGGTCTTTCAGTATATCCGCAAATGCCGCCGGGAAATCGGCGCCGAATGAAAGGAGAACCGAATGCCTTCTTTCAGAACCGACGACAACGTTGAAATCTACTACGAAGAACTCGGCGAGGGCGACCGCTGCCTGATCTGCACGCAGTGCGACCACGGCGCCTTCACCCTCGAGCGCGAGCTCGCAAAGCGCGGCTTCCACGTCTTTCTGCTGACGAACCGCGGCTTCGGCCGCTCGACCCACGTCACGGAGGATTACGGCGACCATTGGTACGATGTGTTTGCCAAAGACGTGATCGCCTTTGCCGATTATATGGGCATCGACCGCTTCGTCTACTCCGGCGCTTCCCACGGCGCCGGCGCGGGCTGGCACGTCGTGCTCAATTACCCCGAGCGGGTGATCTGCTTTTTCGCCGTCGTTCCCGGGCCGCACAATATCGATGAAAGCCGGCTTTCGTACCGCACGATGAGCATGATGGGCATCGCGCCGCCGAAGCCCTGCTTCCGCGCGGAAACGGACGACGCGCGCATCCTGCGCCGCCGCGCGCAGGAGGACGAATTCCGCAGAGCGCTGCGCGAAGCGCCGGATTACGAGGAAGTCTACAATTCGCCCGAGACCCGCGCGATCGACTACGGCCGCCCGCTGCGCGCGTACGGCACCGAGGAAAACGTCGTCAAGGCGCTCTCCACGATCGAAACGCCGACGCTCGTGATCGGCGGAATGCTCGATACGATCTCGCGCCCGGATCTGATGCTGCGCACGGCGAAGGCGCTCAAAAACTGCAAGCTCGTCATCTACAGCGGCGTCGGCCACGAGATGGGCATCGTCGAGGAAGTTGCGGACGAAGCCGTCCGCTTCTACGAGAACCTCGTTTCCACGGGCTATTTCTACGCCCCGCTCAAAGAAGAAAACGAATTGTAACGCGAAAAGGCGGCGGAGTTTCCGCTGCCTTTTTTGGGGAAAACCGCAGGAAAAAAGAAATGGAAACAGCATTCTGCAACGATCGGGAGCGGCTTCTTTCGCAGGAGGCATATCTCGTTTACCGCGCGTGCATGTACGCGCCGGATTTTAAGAAATACAAAGAAAAGATGGAAGCGTTCCTCTCGGAGCCTTGCGTTCGGGTATATCTCTGCGAGGAAGAGGGCGAAACGGCGGGGCTGCTCGTTCTGAAAAGGAGCGGTGAGCTCCCGGAGATCCTCGGGATCGCAGTAGCCGAACAGCGCCGCGGCCGCGGGATCGGGAGCGATATGATCCGGCAGGCGATGAAAGCCGAGGGAATCGCCCGGCTTTCCGCGCAGACGGATGCCGACGCGGTCGGATTCTATCAAAAATGCGGCTTTTCAACCGAACGCGAGGAGGTTCGCTATCCTGACGGAGTTTCCGTACGATACCGCTGCTTCCTGGATGCCGCGGCGCGCAAAGCGGGCGAAACAGGCGTGATCCGAAAAGCCCGGCTGGAGGATCTTTCCCGCATCGCGGAGATCCTCGTGTTCGTAAAGCGGATCAAGTTTCGCCCGATCTTTCAGGACGACGAATACTCCTTCGGGGAGCTTCAGGTGCTGCGCGTGGCAAAGCAATACGGAAAAGCCGAAATTCTCGAAAAGATCCTCGTCTACGACGACGGGATCGTGAAGGGGCTCATTCATATCGAGGGCGAGGAGATCGCACAGCTCTATGTGGATTACTTCTTCTGGAGAAGCGGGATCGGATCGGCGCTGCTCGAGTACGTAAAAGAGCATTTCCCGGTCCGGTTCCTCTGGGCGATCGAAAAAAACACCGATGCGATCCGCTTCTACGAGGCGCACGGCTTTCATCGGACGCAGGAAAAAAAGTTCGAGGAAGGCACGGATGAATCCCTCGTGAAGATGGAGCTGTAAATCTGATTCATAAGTGTTATGTTAACTTATAAAATCCAAATCAATCAGGGAAGGAGGCGGCGCCGATGACCGAAGTGGTCGCCGCCCTGATCGAAAAGGACGGAACGTTTCTGATCTGCCGCCGCCCGGCGCACAAAGCGCGCGCGCTTTTGTGGGAATTCGTGGGCGGAAAGGTGGAAAAAGGGGAGACGAGGCGAGAAGCGCTGCGGCGGGAATGCAGGGAGGAGCTCGGCGTTGAGATCGCGGCGGGAGACCTCTTCTTCGAGGTCGAGCACGTCTACCCGGACCTGACGATCCGGCTTTCGCTCTACCGCGCGCGGATCGAAAAAGGCGAACCGCAGCCCCTCGAGCACGCCGAGCTAAGGTGGATCACGCCGGAAGAGATCGGAAACTTCGAATTCTGCCCGGCGGACGAGCAGATCCTCGAAAAGCTCAGGGATCGCTTTCTGCCGCCGCAGATCGGCGAAATCCGCGAAAAGCTCTTTGCGCTTAAGGATCCCAAATACCGCGATTTTACGCTCCCGCTGATCCCGACCGTTGTGCCCGAGCGGGTGATCGGGATCCGGTTCCCGGCGCTTCGCGCGCTCGCAAAGGAGCTGAGCGAAGCGCAGAAGGCGGCGTTTCTTTCCTGTTTGCCGCATTACTATTTCGAGGAGGACAACCTCCACGCGATCCTGCTCTCGAAGGAGCGCGACGCGCAAAAATGCGAAGAGGGCCTGCGGCGCTTTCTGCCGCTGATCGACAGCTGGTCCACGAGCGACACCTTCGACCCGAAGGCTTTTGTGAAAGACGAGGCGCGGTTCCTCGCCTTCTGCCGCGAGATGCTCAACGCGCCGGGTATCTATGAAAAGCGCTTCGCGGTCATCTCCCTGATGAAAAATTTCCTCGACGAGCGCTTCGATCCCGAGTACCCCGCGCTGGTCGCGGCGGTGCGCTCGGAGGAATATTATGTAAACATGGCGTGCGCCTGGTATTTCGCCGAGGCGCTCGCGAAACAGTATTCGGCGGTTCTCGGTTATTTCGAAAACGGTTCGCTGACGACAGACGTTCGGAACAAGGCGATCCGGAAAGCGATCGAAAGCCGCCGCATCCCGGAAGAACGAAAGCGTTATTTAAGAACGCTGAAACGATAAAAAACGAGGAGGAACGATATGGGAAACTTAAAAAATCTGGACGCATTGCTTTCGGACGTACTGGATCTCGGCATCGCAGGCGCGGGCCTTCGGGTCTATCAGGGTGAGGAACTCCTTTACGAAAACTACGTCGGCTACGCAAACGCGGAAAAGCAGACGCCCTTTACCGACAAAACGATCTGCCAGCTCGCTTCGATGACAAAGCCGATCGCGAGCGCGGCCGTACTGCAGCTTTTCGAGAAGGGCAAATTCCTGCTGACCGATCCGGTGGAGCAGTTCATCCCCGAATTCAAGGATCACAAGGTCTTTTCCTATTCGCCGCGCGGCGATCTTTCGATCGTTCCGGCAAAAAAGACGGTCACGGTAGGCCATCTCTTCGATATGACGAGCGGCGTTACGGTCGATTGGCACTGGAAGAACCCCAACAGCGAAGTGATCTCGGACATGATGGACGAGTGCAAGAAAAACGGCACCTACAACCTCACCGAGTTCGCGAAGGCCGCCGGCAAGACCCCGGGCGCCTTTGAGGCGGGCGAGCATTATTACTACGGCCAGAGCCTCGACGTCGCGGCCGGGATGCTCGAGATGATCGAGGGGACGACTTTCGGCGAATACCTCAGGGAGCATTTCTTTGAGCCGCTCGGAATGGTCGATACCTATTTCCACGTCCCGGAGGAAAAGAAGGACCGCGTCTCGCCGCTCTATTATTTCCGCGACGGCAAGCGCACGCAGGGTGATTTCCCGGCGATCTTCTATTTCCCGACCTACGAATCGGCCTGCGGCGGACTGTTCGGCACGATCGACGACTATTCGAAGTTCGCGCTTGCGATGACGAACGGCGAATACAGGGGCGTCCGGCTTCTCAACGATTCGACGATCCGCCTGATGGCGATGAACCGCCTCGGCGAGCAGGCAATGCGCGAATTCGAGAATCCCTACCACAGCGGCTACGGCTACGGGCTCGCGGTGCGCACGCGCATGCGCCCCGAAGCGGGCAGCAATTCCTCGATCGGCGAATTCGGCTGGACGGGCGGCTTCGGCTCCTGGGTGCTGATGGATCCCAAGGAGAAGATCACGATCGTCTACGCGCATCAGGCGGCTCCCAACAAAGAGGAATACGTCCATCCGCGCATCCGCAACATCGTCTATTCGGCGCTCGTCTGAGCGCTTCCAATAAAAAAAGAAAGGAACGAAAAACGTATGGCAACTTTTGATTTTATCGGCAACCGCGTGTTTGACGACCGCATCAGCGCGTTCGCGCCGCAGGGGCCGCAGGCGCTTCCCGGCAAAAACTTCTTTGACGCGACGCCGCTCGATACCGGCGCGAAGGTCCAGGAAAACGGCGACGTGAAATTCGGCTTCTACGCGCCCGACGCAAAGAGCCTTGCGGTTTCCTTCGGCATAAAGCCCGAATCGCCGCTCCCGATGGTAAAGGGCGAGGACGGCGTATGGCGCGCGACGCTCGCCTACGACCCGCTCTTCAAGGGACCGAAGGCCTTCGTCTTTTTGATCGACGGGGCAGAGGCGGTTTCGCCTTACTGCGCGCAGTATTACAGCCACGGCAAGGCGATCAATTACGTGGAGATCCCCGATCCGGACGCGCCGTTTATCCTGATGAACGACGTTCCCCACGGAACGGTCGCGATCGAATACTATTGGTCGCAGGCGTTTGAATCCGAGCAGCGCTGCTACATTTATCTCCCGCCGGATTATTACAAGGGCGGGAAATACCCGGTGCTCTATCTCCAGCACGGCGCCGGCGAAAACGAGACCTCCTGGATCTTTAACGGCCGCGTCAACCATATCATGGACAACCTGATCGCACAGGGCAAAGTCGAACCGTTTATCATCGTGATGAACGACGGCATGCAGCGCGCGAAAAACGAAACGATGATGAGCGCGGGCGAAGGACTCGCGAAATCGATCATCGAAAGCTGTATCCCGATGATCGAGCGCAAGTACCGCGTCATCGCGGACAAATGGCACCGCGGTCTCGCGGGCTTCTCGATGGGCTCGATGCAGTCCTGCGTGATCGGCCTGGAGCATCCCGAAGTCTTCGCTTATATCGGCCTGCTCTCCGGCTTTATGCGCCGCGTCGGCCCGGGCAGAGATCTCGACAAATCGCTCGATTTCAACAGCCATCTGCGCGCGATGCAGAACAAGGAGAAATTCCTCGCGGACGTAAAGCTCTTCTACCGCGGCATCGGCTCGATGGATTCCCACGTCGACGCGTTCCTCGTAGACGACGAGGTCTGCGATGAATACGGCTTCTCGAAGTATCCGAACGTCGTGCGCAATATGGTGGAGGGCTATCCCCACGACTGGGCGGTCCTGCGCATCCTCTTCCACGATTTCGCGCAGAAGCTCTTCAAATAAACGCATCCCGCAAAGAAAAAGAGCAGGTTTCCGTTTGTGAAACCTGCTCTTCTTTTGTATCTTCGGAAATTATCCGTTGAGGACCGCCTTTTTGAAGGCTTTTTTGCCGCGGCGCACCACTACGCCGGTGCGCAGCGCCGCTTCGGAGACGGTCGCTTTGAAATCGGTGATCTTCTCGCCGTCGAGCGAAACGCCGCCCTGCTCGATCGCGCGGCGCGCTTCGCTCTTCGAAGCGGTCAGGCCCGCCTTTACGAGCAGGAGGCTCAGCTCGATCGCGCCGTCGCTGAGATCGGCGGGGTCGATCTGCGCCTGCGGCATGTTTTCGTCGCCGCCGCGGCCGAAGATCGCCTTTGCGGCCGCCTGGGCCTTTTCGGCTTCCTCCTTGCCGTGAACGAGCGCGGTCAGCTCGTAGGCGAGGATCTCCTTGGCCTCGTTGAGCTTTTCATCCTTCCAGCTTTCCATCTCTTCGATCTGCGAAAGCGGCAGGAAGGTAAGCATCTTGATGCACTTGATCACGTCGCCGTCGCCGACGTTGCGCCAGTACTGGTAGAAATCGTAGGGCGAAGTCTTCTCGGGATCGAGCCAAACGGCGTTGCCGGCGGTTTTGCCCATTTTGTTGCCCTGCGAATCGGTCAGGAGCGTGATCGTCATGGCGTGGGCGTCCCGGCCGAGCTTTTTGCGGATCAGCTCCGTGCCGCCGAGCATATTGCTCCACTGATCGTCGCCGCCGAACTGGAGGTTGCAGTCGTAGTGCTGGAAGAGATAGTAGAAATCGTAAGACTGCATGATCATGTAGTTGAACTCGAGGAAGGAGAGGCCCTTTTCCATACGCTGCCGGTAACACTCTGCGCGCAGCATATTGTTGACGGAGAAGCAGGCGCCGACCTCGTGCAGAAGATCGATATAATTGAGCGAAAGGAGCCAGTCCGCG
>CACZON010000006.1 GCA_902782805.1 Oscillospiraceae bacterium | reverse complement strand
TCTCGTTCTGCGAAATGGACGAAGCGCTCGTCGCCATGATCGACGAAGACGAACAGGAAGCGGTTCACCGCCTCTTTGACAAGCTCGCCGATTTCTATCCCAAGATTATCCGCAAGTATAAGGAATTCTACAATATCGACATCCTCACGTTCCACGACGACTGGGGTTCGCAGCGCGCGCCGTTCTTCTCGCTCGACACCGTTCGCGAGATGCTCGTCCCGTACCTCAAGAGAATCGTTGACGCGACCCACGAGCTCGGCATCATCTTCGAGCTGCATTCCTGCGGCAAAAACGAGATGCTCGTCCCCGCGATGATCGAAGCCGGCGTCGATATGTGGAACGGTCAGCCGATGAACGACAAGAGAATGCTTGTTGAAAAATACGGCGACAAGATGATCTTCGGCGCTTATCCGACGACCCTCTCCAACGATTCAACCGTGGAAGAGGTCCGCGACGCCTGCGAAGAATTCATCGGATTCTTCAACAAATACCGTGTCTACGGCGGTTATGCCAGCAACGCGATGTTTGCCCCGAAGGTAAGAGAATCCCTCTATGAATTCTCGCGCATCGCAAAATGCGGCAAAGCAGAATAACCGATCAAACGAAAGAAAGCTGTACCGTTTCGGCGCAGCTTTCTTTTTAGCTACAAACCGTTCTTTGATCATACAAAGGAGGAAACCGATGTTCCGCAAAATCCCGTTTACGAAAACCGAGCTCGAAGTGATTGCAACGACGCCCGGGTTCGGCAACCGCCCCGGATTCCCGATCCGCAATACGCCCGTTACCCCGCGCGAGAACATGATCGCGCTCTATTACGATAAAAAGCCCTTCTGGATGCCCTATTTCAGCGAGACGCGCATGCTCGGCTCCGCGATTTACAGCACGCATCTCGGCCGCGGTCTGCGTGCCGACGTAACGGACGTCTTCGGCATCGAATGGGAATTCGTGGAGTCCGCCGGCGGCTCGATCGTCCGCCCCGGCGATCCGCTGCTCGACGACGTCAACAACTGGAAAGAAAAGATCAAGATTCCGGATATCTCCGGCTGGGGCTGGGCGGAAGAAGCGAAAACGGTCACGCTCGACCCGCGGTTCTCCCATGAATTCTCGCTGGTCAACGGATTCTGGTTCGAGCGCCTGATCTCCTTTATGGACTTCATGGAAGCGGCGGTCGCCCTGATCGACGAGGAACAGCAGGACGCGATCAAGGAGCTCTTCGCGGCGACGACGGAGCTCGCCTGCAAGGTGGTCGATCAGCTCTGCGAGGTCTATCCGCTGATGGATTTCATCAACGTCCACGACGACTGGGGTTCCCAGGCCGCGCCGTTCTTCTCGGAAGAGGTTGCTTACGAGCTCTTCGTTCCCTTTATGAAGAAGCTGACCGATCATATCCATTCCAAAGGCAGAATCGCGACGCTTCATTCCTGCGGCCACAACGAGACCCGCGTTCAGTGCTTTATCGACGGCGGTTTCGATATGTGGGCGCCGCAGAATATGAACAACGTCAAGGAGCTCTACGACAACTACGGAGACAAGATGGTATTTGCCGTCTGGCCCGACAAGTTCGATCCCGAAACGACCTCCGAGGAGGAGCAGCGCCGCCTGGCACGCAAGTTCGTCGACGATTTCTCCGTCCCCGGAAAACCGGCGATCCTGAGCCACTACGGATCCTTTGCCTTGACGCCCGCTTTCTCCGACGAAATGTACGAATATTCGCGCAAAAAATACGCCGAAATGTTCGGTTGATCGCGGAAATTTTACCCAAAACGAAAGAAGCGGCGATTTTTCGCTGCTTCTTTTTTGGAAAAGACGCCCGGAACCGGGAAGCGGGCGAAAAACGACGCGATCCGCCGGAGAAAAATGCGTTGAACCCGAAAAAAAGATTGATTTTTCGCGTTCTTTTCGCTACATTAAAATAGAGAGAGAAACAAACCGGGAGGATAAGAATGAAACGGATTCTTTGTATGCTGCTCGTTTTGATCGCCGTCCTTCTGCTTCCCGCCTGCTCGACCGCGCCCGGCGGACCGGAGGCGGGAAAAACCTATACGCAGATCACCCAGGAGGAAGCGAAAAAAAGAATGGCGCTGAACGACGGACATATCATTCTCGACGTACGCAGCCGGGAGGAATACAACGAGGGCCACATCCCCGGCGCGGTTTTGCTGCCGAACGAGGAAATCGGCGGGGAGCGGCCGGAAATCCTGCCGGATCCCGATCAGATCCTTCTGATTTACTGCCGCAGCGGCCGGCGCAGCAAGGAAGCCGCTCAGAAGCTTTTTGACCTCGGATATACGAACGTTTACGAGTTCGGAGGGATCCTTACCTGGGACGGTGAAATTGTAACGGGCGAAGGAGACGAAGGAAAACCGGCGGTTTTATCGTTTTCCTCTTTTGCGGGCGGACCGGAATTCACCGTTTCGGTTCAGGACGAAAGCATCGTTTCCGTTGAACAGCGAAGCGACTTCGGCGACAAGCGCTACGATACGATCGACGGCGCTTCCTGCGAGGTGATCATTACCTTTACCGGCCTTCGGCCGGGCGAGACGACCGCAAACGTCTCCGCGCACGCTCCGGCCGCGGAGAATTACGAGATCATCTACGCTGTAACGGTCGACGAAGAAAAGAACGTAACGCTCGAGCAGACCGATTTCATAGTTCTCGACGCAGAGGTCCGGCCGCTGCCGGAGCTCGTGATCGAAGCGAACGGAACCCGCTTTTACGCCGATTTCGAGGATAATCCTTCCGCCGAGGCGTTCTGCGAATGGCTCAGCCGCGAAGGACCGATCACCGTTGAGATGCATGATTACGGAGATTTTGAAAAAGTCGGCGACCTGCCGCAGGAGTTTCCGCGCAGCGATGCCTCGATCACAACGAAGCCGGGAGACGTGATCCTTTACCAAGGAAAACAGATCACGATCTATTACGACGAAAACACTTGGAATTTCACAAAGCTTGCGCGGATCGAAGGAAAAACGAGAGAAGCGCTGCTTGAAGTTTTCGGAGAAGGCGATCTTGCCGTTACCTTTTGGGTGGAATGGGGAGAATAGTTTTCTGCCGTTTCTATGAAGGAATATCCTCTGAAACAAGCGAAGGGAAGAAACGATTATGTTTGGAAGAAGACCGGACGGAAGAAGAGTAAAGGGGATCGATCCCGTTATGCGGATTACGCCCTACGTGATGCCGCAGCGCTGCGACGCGCAGGTATTTTTAAAGCACAAGGTGGATATGGAGGTCCTCTCGCGCTATATCCGGAAGCTAAAAGCGGAAAAGAACGAGCAGATCTCCTATATGCAGATCATCGTTGCCGCCTACGTCCGCGCGGTCAGCCAGTATCCGGAGGTCAACCGGTTCGTGATGAACAAGCAGCTGTTCGCCCGCAACAACTGTTCCGCCGCCTTTACGATCCTCAAGGATCCGAACGATCTTCATCAGGGCGAAGCGGTCGTGAAAATCAAATTCGATCTGACCGATACGCTCTTCGACGTCCGTGACCGGATGAACGCCGCGGTCGAGGAGAACCGCGGAGAAGCAGCTTCCGGCGGATTTATCGACAAACTGCTCAAATTCCTGTTTGCCGTTCCCGGCCTGGCAACGGTGGTCGTCGGGCTCGTTCGCCTGCTCGACCGCTACGGCATCGCGCCCTCCGTTCTGATGGAAGAGCTGCCTTTCTACGTCGGGATGTATATCACGAATACGGCCTCGATCGGTCTGCACGACGTTAATCATCATATCTATAACTGGGGCAACGTCGGCCTCTTCTTCGGAATGGGAACGACGGAAAAAGTCGCCGTCGTTGAGAACGGAGAAACGCGCATGAAGCGGTTCCTGCCCGTCGGCATCACGGCGGACGAGCGCGTCTGCTCCGGCGCGCAGTACGCGCGGTTCTTCCGCGAGATGCAGCGGCTGATCGCTCATCCCGAGCAGCTCGAACTCCCGCCGGAGAGCGTCCGGTTCGATTCGAAATGCGAATATCACGTTCCGAAGCTCGAAAAATCGGAACGCGAAGCCTGAAAAAGGAGGTGCCGATCTTTGACGGCGCTGATAAGGGAACTGAATGATTCCGATTTTGAAGAGATGAAAGCGCTGTTTCGGAGCGTTTTTACAAAACCGCCCTGGAACGACGACTGGAGCGATGACCGTCAGCTCGACGAATACCTGCGCGATCTTACGGGCGCCCGCACTCCGCTTGCGGTGGGGCTTTTTGAAAAAGACGCCATGATCGGGCTTTCGCTCGGCTATATCAAACACTGGTACAGTGCAACGGAATACGTCATCGACGAGCTCTGCATCCAAACGG
>CACZON010000005.1 GCA_902782805.1 Oscillospiraceae bacterium | reverse complement strand
CGATCAAAAGCTTTTTCGCGCCGTCGGTCAAAACGTCGTACGGTTCGGGCGGCGTGCTGCGGTAGACCTGCAGCGCCGTTTTCGAATCGAGTTCATAAAGCCACGCGCACTTCTCCGCGTCGGAACGAAGATTCGGGCGCAGCGTATCGATCAGGCTGATTGCTTCTGAAATCGTCATAAGGTTATTACTCCTTTCTTTCGTTTTGAAAAAGGGCGGCTTTTTTTAAGAAAAGCCGCCCCTACGATTCATCTCGCCTTTTTGCGGGATTTTTCCTCAAAAAGGTTTTCCGTTTTTTCGATCAGCGCCGCCGTGCAGGCATCCTGCCGCAGCGATTCTTCCAAAACGAAGGCGATCTCATCCGGCACTTCCACCTCTTCACCGCGGCGGATCAGATAGTTTTCGCCGTTGACGGAAACGAAAACCGGGTCGCGGTATTCGCCGTTGTCCTTAAAGAGCTTCACTTTTACCATAAAAACTGCCTCCTCAGTTCGATTTTGCCGAGCCGGAATAGCTCGTACCGCTTTCGATACGGACCATATAGGCTTCGACAAGGCGCTTTACGGCTTTCGTCGCCTTCCAACCGCAGGAGGAACGCTGATTGAGCGGATCGTCGCCGTAGCCGAGCTGCTTGACGATGTGCTGAAGGCCGCCGCCTTCGATCTCGGTGATCCCGTAGGCGTTCGCGCCGAGAACGAGCGTGCAGAACACGGCCGAACCGTCGGCGCCGGCGCCCTGACCGCAGACGATCGAATTGGCCGCGACGCTCTTGACAGCGAGCGTTACGGTCAGCGAAGCGTTTCCGGCAGTCCCGGCGGTGACCGAAGCGAGCGTCGCTTCCTTGCCGCCGACGTAGATTTTAACGGTGCCGGCGGCGATCTTCGCCGTCAGTTCCGCCGCCTGATCGGCAGTGATCGCCTCTTTGACCGCGATCGTGGTCGATCCGGTGGTATCGAGCGACGTTTTCAGCGTAAGACGCGGAACGCCCTCAAAAAGATCCGCCGGCCCGATGATCTTCGCTTCGGTCGATTCAACAAAGCGGACGGAGCCGATCTTTCCGAGTTCGCCGAGGTAGATTTTCCCGGGGCTCGCGTATTTCGTAACGTCGATCCATTCCTGGGAACGCATCAGATCGTAAGCGGCGTACGGATGGATGATCGCAACGAAACTGCCGTCGATCGTGTTTGCGTTCATGCTCTTGAGCTGCGCCGCGGCTCTGAAAATCGTATCGACGGAAAGCTTGCATTCCGGAGTGATCTCGTAGCGGTACCGCGTCTCCGTAATCGTTCCGTTGTGGTCCTTCGGCGCGTAGAGGACGTTCGTTCCTCCGCAGAGCACCTCGCGGGTGATTGTGTCGAGCGTTCTGCCCGCCTGCGCGCCGAGCAGCTTGGTCGCCTGTTCCACGTTGCGGTCGATCGCCGTCAGTTCCAGCATATCGGAAAGGCCGATCCAGTCGCCGTATTGATATACCGGCGCGCTGACCGAAGAAACCTCGAGGCTGTTGCCGTCGGGCGTAACGCCCTCGGTGATGCTCTGAAGCGCCTTGGGAAGCGGGCTGTACTTACGGAATTCGATCGTTTTTCCGCCGTTTCGGGGGATCGGATACTTATCGCCGAACTGGTCGTGAACGAGATTCGGTTCCGCATTGTCGATCAGACGCATCTCGTAATAGGTTTTCATTTCGTCACTCAAAGAATCGGTGACGGTTTTCATCGTTTCGGACATGAATACTTCATCCTTTCACTAAAATCGGATCGTTTCCCCACGCAGTACCCTTCGCGAAACTTCCTCGCGGTCGGCGCGGGAGAGCGCGCGCACGTCGTTTTTGTAAGCGGCCGTGCTCCGTTTGCTCGTTCCGTTTTCCGCGGGGCGGATCCCCCGCGCGCGGATATCGCTCAAAACGCTCTCCTTGACGCGATCGGCCGTATAACGGATCGCTTCGCTCATCAGTTCGCTGCGGTGGGCAAATTCATAGGCCTCGCGGATCGGGGCCCCGCTTCGAAGCAGCCGTAGAAATTCCGGGTTTTCCGCTTCCCGCGCAAAATCGAAATCCGGATATTCGGCGCGGAGCTTTTCGCCCTCGCGCTGCCATACCCGAAAATCGTCCGCATGCTCTCCTGCTCTTGCGCCCTCGCTCAAACGACGCATCAGGGTCTCTTCGTCCCCGATGCCGAATTCTCTTTGGATTTTGTCGGCGATTTCGGAAAGCTTCCCGTTTTTGCGGAAGCGTTTTTCAAGGATCGAATCGATCTTTCGCTGAAAATCCTCCCGGTACTCTCCCCGGATCAGTTCTTCAAAGCTTCTTTTTTCTCCGCCGGCGTTTTCGGAGATTCTTCCGCCGTTTTGCGCCGCGTCCTTTGCCTGCAGAGGCTCGCTCTGCTGCGCAGGCTGCAGCATTTCCTGATTCTGGTTCTCTTCCATGAATCGTTTCTCCTCTCTGAAAGGGTTTTACGAACGTTCGTTCTATCAAGAGCATAGCAAAGCGAAAGAATCTTCTCTCCCCTTTTTCGAAAAAAGGCATAAAAAAAGACCTTCCGTTTTTTTGGAAGGTCTTTTCGGTTGGATCCGTTATTTTGAATAGAGCATGGCGATAACCCGGTTCGCAAGCGAAGCGGGCAGGATTTTTATGAGAAACGTTACGAGGTGATAGAAGAATCCGACGGTATAAAAGGGCCGCACGCGCTTCTTTTTCGCAATACGGACGATCGCTTTCGCAATGCGCTCGGGCGGCATTCCGCCCTGCTCGTCGCGTTCCATCCGGGCAACGGAGCGGGAAATCCGCCCTTTGTAGAGTTCGTCGCCGATCGCCTGCTTTTCACGCGCAGCGGTAAAGCCGGTCCGGATATCGCCGGGTAAAATCGCGCAGACGGAGATCCCGAACGGCCGCAGCTCGTTCGCCGCCGCCATCGTATAGGAACTGACCGCCGCCTTTGCCGCGGAATAATAGGTCTGGAACGGGATCGGAACCGGCGCCGCAACGGAACTTACGTTGATGATCCTGCCGCCGGTTTTCCGCAAAGACGGGATCGCCGCACGGTTGACGTTCACCGTTCCGAAAAAATCAACGTCGAACAGCCGCTTCGCGTCGGCAAGCTCGGTAAACTCTACCGCGCCGGATATTCCGAATCCGGCGCAGTTGAGGATCAGATCCGGTTCGGCCTGTTTGCATATCTGCTCAAACGCAGCCTTCACGCTCGCTTCATCCGAGACGTCGCAGTGAAGATGCGTCGCGCCGGCAAGCTCAATCTCTCTCCGGCTCAGCTCAAAAACGCGCCAGCCGCCGGCCGCAAGGGCTTTCACCGCCGCGAGGCCGATCCCCGAGCTTCCGCCGATGACGACTGCGGTTTTCATTGCGGTTCTCCGAGAACTTCGCCGATGATGCCGACCGCTTCGTCTACGAGGGGTTTTGTCAGCGTTGCCATATAGCTTGTGCGCAGCAGGCACTGCGACGGCGGGGTTGCCGGCGGGAGAACCGGATTGACATAGACGCCGCGATCGTAGATTTCGATCGCCTTCTGCAGCGTGTTTTCAACCTCGTAGGTATAAAGCGGAATGATCGGAGTTTCCGATTCGATGATGCGCACGTGTTCTTCCTTCAGACGGCGGCGCGCGTAGGAAGAAATCTCGGAAAGCTGCGTTACGATCTCGGGATGCTTTTCGAGGTAGCGAAGCGCCGCGAGCGCAACCGCACAGGACGACGGCGGCATCGACGCCGAGAAGATGAAGGGGCGCGAAACGTGTTTTGCGTAATCGATAACCTCCGCCTTGGCCGCCATATAGCCGCCGAGCGAAGCGAGCGATTTGGAGAAGGTGCCCATATAGATATCCACTTCGTCCTCGAGGCCGAAGTAATTCGCCGTACCTCTTCCTCCCTCGCCGAGAACGCCGAGGCCGTGGGCGTCGTCAACCATGACGCGCGCGCCGTACTGTTTCGCGAGTCTTACGATCTCGGGAAGCTTGGCGATATCGCCGCCCATCGAGAAGACGCCGTCAGTAATCACGAGGCATCCGGCCGATTCCGGAACGCGCTGGAGCTGACGCTCGAGATCTTCCATATCGGCGTGGTCGTAACGGAGCATTTTCCCGTAGGAAAGGCGGCAGCCATCGTAAATGGAAGCGTGATTTTCCTTATCGCAGACCATGTAATCCGTGCGGCCGACCATCGCGCTGATAATGCCGAGATTCGACTGGAAGCCGGTTGAAAACGTCATGACCGCTTCTTTATGGAGAAATTTCGCAAGCTCCTCTTCGAGCTCGAGATGCATCATCAGAGTGCCGTTCAAAAACCGCGAACCGGAGCATCCGGTCCCGTACTGTTCGAACGCGCGGATCCCGGCTTCGATGATCTCGGGATTCGTTGTAAGACCGAGATAGTTGTTGGAGCCGAGCATGATCCGGCGTTTGCCTTCCATGATCACTTCGGCATCCTGGCGAGACTCGAGCGCGTGGAAATAGGGATAGATGTGTTTTTCTCTCGCTTCTTTTGCAAGCGAAGGACGGTAGCATTTTTCAAATAAATCGATCATATTTTTCCCCTTTACTCCTTTGCGGTTTCTTTTCCGGAAAGCGGCTGTTCGCCGCAGTATTCGCACAGCGCATCGATCACAACGGCTGCAGCGTCGAGCTGGGCTTTGGTAAATCTCTCGCGCAGCATCCTCACCGCGTTTTTGAAGCCGATCATCGCTTCGGGATAATACGCGCGAAATTTTCCCGCCACGCGCAGGCGCGTTTTTCGCTTATCCCCCTGTGAAAACTTTTCGATATAACCTTTCTGCACCAGCGAATTGACTTTATAGGTTGCGTTCGGCTGGGAAATGCCGATAAAATCGGCAAATTCCGTAACGGTCGGCTCATCCATCAGATCGATCACTGCGGCGGAAAACGCTTCGGTCGCGCGCAGAGAGCCTTCCTTTTCGTGTACCTTCGAAAAGATTTCACGGAACGTCTCGAGCCGAAATCTCCGATAGAGCTCGAGAATCGATTGTTCAATCATAAGCCAGCCCCATTCATCAAAATTTATATAAAAAATTTTATACATCAACTCTACACCCTGCGTCAAAAAAAGTCAATGGAAACTGTATTTTTTCTTGATAAAATGTTATAATCAAGGAAACGGTCGAACGCTGCTTTATTGCGGCCGAAATCCATCGACCGCCAAAGAGGAAAAAATGGATTCTGAAATACTGAAAAAGCAGTTTTCCGCCTTGTCAAAACGCGCCGAAGGCGGAAGCGTCTATTATTACAGCGACTTTTTAACGCTTTCCGAGCAATCGGAGCTTCTTAGGATGAATCTGCCCAACGCGGCGCTGTTCGGCGGATTTGAAGGCGCGGAGCGAAAACTCGCGCGTTTCGGGCGGCCGGAGGAATTCGGCTACGAGGAGCCCTTGCCGATCACCTGCCTCAAGATCGAGCCGAAAGGCGAAAAATTCAGCGCTCCTCCCACCCACCGCGATTATCTCGGCGCGGTCATGAATCTGGGAATCGAGCGCGATACCCTCGGCGACCTCGTCGTCCTTTCTGACGCCGCCTATCTGTTCGTGCTCTCGCGCATCGCGCCGTTTATCCTTGAAAACCTGACGCGTGCCGGCCGCAGCACGCTTTCGCTCTCGGCCGTCTCGGAGCTTCCGGACGCGCTCAAGCCGAGCTTTGAGAAGCTGCGCGTCAACGTTGCGAGCGAACGGGCGGACGCCGTTGTTGCAGCGATCTTCCGCATGCCGCGCGGAAGAGCTTCGGCGCTTTTCGAAGCGGGAAGGGTTTTCCTTGGCGGCGAAGAGCTCCTCAACGGCAGCAAACCGCTCAAGGAAGGCGCCAGCGTCTCCGTTCGCGGATTCGGAAAATTTATCTACGAAGGGATCGACGGCACCTCGCGCAAAGGGCGTCTCTTCGTAGAGGCCTCGCTCTATAAGGATCCGCAAAAATAAATTTGCGCAGAGAAAAAAAGAACGGGAATCTGCCGGTTCATCGGCTTCCCGTTCTTTTTCTATGTTTTTTCGGTTTTGGCGGCGCGGCGGAAACAATCCCCCCTGAAACCTTACGGTTTCTTCCCCCCTTTACACAAGGGGGGCGAGGAGTGACGGCAGCTTTTTCTGTCATTGCGAGGATTTGCGG
>CACZON010000004.1 GCA_902782805.1 Oscillospiraceae bacterium | reverse complement strand
GTTTGTCAACATAGCGCAGCTTCTGGGAAATCTGTTTGTGAGGTGAGGAAAATCATGATCGAATTTCGCAACGTCAGCTTTTCGTATGAAAAAGGGATTCCGGTGATCGAAAATCTATCTTTCAAAATCGAATCCGGCGAATCGGTCGGGTTGATCGGCGCCAACGGCGCCGGAAAATCGACTGTGATGAAGCTCCTTCTGGGCCTCGTCTTCGGCGAGGGAGAGATCTTTATCGACGACCTTGAGGTTCAAAAGAAGAATCTGGCCGCGATTCGGCGCAAGCTCGGTTTCGTTCTGCAGAATTCGGACAACCAGATGTTCATGCCGACCGTCTACGAGGATATGATCTTTGCCCCGCTCAACTACGGCTTTTCGCGCGAAGAAGCGGAAAAGAAGGTGGACGATGTGCTCGAAAAACTCGCCCTCACCGATCTGAAATACCGCCATAACCATAAGATCTCCGGCGGCGAAAAGCGCATGGCGGCGATCGCAACCGTGCTCGCGATGGAACCGGAGGCAATTCTGATGGACGAGCCTACCTCCGCGCTCGACCCCTATAACCGGCGCGTTGTGATCCGCACGGTCCGCGAACTTCCGCAGACGAAGCTGATCACTTCCCACGATCTCGATATGATCGCGGAAACCTGCAGCCGCGTGATCCTGCTCTCCGGCGGAAAACTTGTAGCCGACGGTCCCGCCGGAGAAATTCTCCGCAACCGCGAGCTGCTCGAACGAAACCGGATGGAATTGCCCTTGAGCTATATAAACGAACGATAAAAAGCTTCCCGGAAATGAATTTTCCGGGAAGAATTGTCTTAAGCTCCGCAATATGCTACAATCGTTACAGAGAGAATACGAAAGGCGGGAGAACATGGATAAAATCGCGCGTCTTCGCGAAATGATCGAACAGGCAAAAACGATCTGCGTCTTTACCGGCGCCGGGATCAGCACGCCCTCGGGGATTCCGGATTTCCGTTCGGAAAACGGGCTTTACCGCCAGGGAGGCGCGGGAAGGTATACACCGGAGGAGATTATCTCCCACAGCTTTTTCGTAAAGCATCCGGAGATGTTCTACGAGTTTTACAAAACGAAAATGATTTTCCCCGAAGCCCGGCCGAATATCGCCCACCGCTATTTTGCATCGCTTTCGGAACAAGGGAAGGACGTCTTCGTCGTCACCCAGAATATCGACGGGCTTCATCAGCTCGCGGGCAACCGCGAGGTCTATGAGCTTCACGGTTCGGTTCACCGCAACTACTGCACGAAGTGCGGCAAATTCTATTCGCTCTCCGAGATCATGGCCCAACAGGGGGTTCCGCGCTGTCCGCTCGACGGCGCGATCATCAAGCCGGACGTCGTCCTGTACGAGGAGCCGCTCGACGATAAGGTCGTGATGGGCGCAATCAAACGGATCTCCGGCGCGGATCTGATGCTTGTGATCGGAACTTCTCTCGCGGTTTATCCCGCGGCTTCCTATATCCGCTATTTCGGCGGCGAGAATCTCGTACTGCTCAACAAGACGAAAACGCCTTACAGCGAGTACGCGGCGCTCGAGATCAACGACGATATCGCGGCAATCGCCGCGGCGCTCGAAGCGGAAATTCCGCAATAAGATCGCACGACCTATCCGAAAAAAGCTGAAAAAACTGCAAAAGTGGGCAAGGAACTGAAAAAAGAAGACTGAATTTTGCAAATAATCAAGTAAAAATACGAAAAAAGGCTTGAACTTTTGATTTTTCAAGAGTATAATCAGTTTTGTAAAATTCCGAAAGAAAGCAGATGTTCCCCAATGGTTTACAAATGCGAGAATAAAGACTGCGGGTTCCTCTTTTCTCGGGAAGGGGAAGTTCTTCGGTGCCCGGTTTGCGGGAAGACCAATCTCCGCCCGGCCACGCCCGAAGAAGAGCGGGAGTTTTACGAGCTTCTGAAGAAAGACCAGCAAAATCATTGAGATCTGCAGCCGGGAAACCGCCTGCAGATTTTTTTATCCCGGAGATTCATCATGAGAGAGTTAACGATCGAAATCCCGCCCGGGCTCGGCGGGAAAAGCGTTCGGGAGATCCTGCGCGGCAGCATGAAGGTTTCTGCCGGAGCGATCACGCGCGCCAAAAAGCGTGAAAGAGGGATCCTTCTCAACGGCGAACCGGTCTTTACGACCGCGCGCGTTCGGGAGGGCGACCGGCTTACGATCGAAATTGCGGAAAAAGAAACCGCCGCTCACTTTGCGCCGGCGTATCTTCCGCTCGACGTCCTTTTTGAGGATCAGGATCTGCTGATCCTCAACAAACCGGCCGGGATGGCGGTTTACGCTTCGAAAGAAGGCGGGCGGGAAGCGGCGCTCGCGAACGCCGCCGCCGGATACCTCGGCGCCGACGCGGTGATCCATTTCGTCAGCCGGCTCGACCGCGGAACGAGCGGGATTATCGTCCTCGCGAAAAACGCCTATGCCCACGAAGCGCTGCGAAAAGCCCAGCATACGGGCAGTTTTGCGCGCGAATATCTTGCGATTGCCCGGGGGAGCTTTCCGGAGAAAAACGGAAAAATAGAGCTTCCGATCGCGCGCGGCGAGGGCCTGCGGCGGATCGTTTCCGAAAGCGGAAAACCGGCTTTGACGCAGTACGAAGTATTATCGGAGAAAAACGGCCTTTCGCTTGTTCGCCTTAAGCCGCTCAGCGGCCGGACGCATCAGCTGCGCGTCCATCTTTCCGCGATCGGCCATCCGCTCCTCGGCGATTGGCTCTACGGGCAGGAATCGCCCGAGATCACGCGCCCGGCGCTCCACAGTGCCCGGCTTTCGATGTGCCATCCCGTTTCCGGCAAAGAGCTTTCAATCGAATGTCCGCTGCCGGAGGATATGAAACGGTTTTTCCCGGAGGAATAAGATGTATCTTACGCTATTTCAGCTGACGGAGCCTTTGCCGAAGGAGCTTGCCGAAGCGCTCCTCAAAAAAGTCTCGCCCGATCGCCGTCGGATCTTCCTCCGGCAGAAGGGCGAAGAAGCCGCCGCGCTGCGCCTTTTGCCCGCGGTTTATACGCGCGCGTACCTTGCGGCAGCGCTCGGGAGAGACAACCGGGAACTGCAGTTTGCCGTAACGCGCGAGCAAAAGCCGTACCTCCTCGGCAACGCGCTCTTTTTCAATTTTGCCCATACCGCGGGAGCCTTCGCGTTTGCCTGCGATCGCTCGCCGGTCGGAGTCGACCTTGAAAAACCGCGCAGAATGCGCCGAAATCTCATTGAGCGCTATTACTCCGAGGGAGAAAAAGCACAGATCGAAGCCGGCGCGGATCCGGTTCTGATCTGGACAAAAAAGGAAGCGCTTCTGAAACTCCGCGGCGAGGGGCTCGCCGGGATCCTCTCGGCAGATACCGCTTCCATGCAGGACGTTTTCTTTGATAGCCGCAAAGTCGGCGAATACTTCCTTACCATGGCGACAAAAACGCCGGAAAAGCCGGAATTTGAGATTCTGACCCTCGAAAAGCTCGTGAAGGCGGCGCTTTCACTGGAAGATCTGGAAGAATCGTGAAACGATCGACGGAGGTAATATGGATGATCGGGTAGAAGTGATCCGCAGCGGCCGCCGCACCGCCGCGATCGAGATAACGCGCGAGGGAAAGGTGATAGCCCGCGTTCCGCGGCGTTTCCCCGAACGGGAACTCGAAGCGTTCCTTGAAAAGCACCGAAGCTGGATTGAAAGCGCGCTTGAAAAACAGGCGGCGCGCCGGGTATTCAACGCAGCGGTCGATGAACGGGAAGCCGAACTTCGGAAAAAAGCGCGGGAGATTCTTCCCGGAAAGCTTGCCTTCTACGAAAAGCGCATGGGGCTCAAGGCGAGCTCGCTGAAGATCACCGGTGCGAAAACGCGCTTCGGCTCCTGCAGCGCCAAAGGCGGGATCTGTTTTTCCTGGCGGTTGATGGCCTATCCGGAAGAAGCGATCGATTACGTTGTCGTCCACGAGCTGGCGCATCTGCTCAAGGCGAACCATTCCGCGGCGTTTTACCGCGAAATCGAAAAAATCCTCCCGGATTACCGGGAACGGATCGCGATCCTGAGGGGAAGGAAATGAACGGAATCCTTTATCTCAAACGAAAAGAAGCTGTTTTGCGGATCGAATGCAGCGAGACGGCGGTCCTTCGGATCGAGCGCGTCGAAACCGCCGCCGAGAGCCGACCGAACGAGCTCTGCCGGAAGGCGGCAGAGGAGCTGGAAGAATACTTTTCCGGAAAACGCCGCGTGTTCGATCTGCCGGTTTGCCCGAAGGGGACCGAATTTCAGAAAAAGGTCTGGGAGGCGCTTCGCGCGATTCCTTACGGCGAGACGCAATCCTACGGCGAGATCGCCGAAGCGCTCGGCGGAAAGCGATTCTCACGGGCGGTCGGCGCCGCGAACCGGAAAAACCCGATCCTGATCCTGATTCCCTGCCACCGCGTCATCGGCGCAAACGGCGCGCTCACCGGTTTTGCGGCAGGGCTGGATCTGAAAGCGGCGCTTCTGGAACTGGAAAAACGCGGTACTGATGAGATTTGCCGATAATCGGTATAAAACAGATCGAGCGGGGCAGCCGGATCCGGCTGCCCCGCTTTTTCCGTAAAACAAAAAGTTACAAGATGTAAAATATAATTACAGCTTTGTAACAAAGCTTTCTTTTTCTCCCTCTGCTTGCTATAATAAATGCAGAGATCTACGGAATGTCAAATCCTTGCTCCGCCAAAGGAGGAATCCGCATGAAGGAAAAAAGAAACCTACGCTTTTGATTGTGATTGTTTATTTTGTGCTTGCGTTTCTGGTCGTTCTGGTCATCGTTTCCTTGACTACGATTTCTCTGAATCCCGATAAGAAGGAATGGGAAAAAATCCCTGAAAATGAGTGGAAAGAACCGACGCTTGAAAATGTGTTGGAATATAATCGTATTTCCGAGAAGTTTAAAATTCGGCCAGAAGACTACTTTATCCCGGAAAGCATTGGCGTTTATGTCAATGACCCGCAGGATCAATCGTCACTCTATTGCGGTGACCCTGCAAATCCGGAAGGTTGGATTCCCGTGTTTAGCAAGCTTTATGACAGCAGCCAGAAGCCCTTTCTGATGTTCGGCCGTTCCTTTGAAATACGTTTTCTGGTCAGTGAATTTCAAAGCAAAGGCGTCGTGCACTCCGTCGCTTATCTTTGTCGAGCAGAATCGGTCGATGCGCTTTACGAAACAATCCGAGAGACTACCGATCAGTTTTCCCGGCAGTTTGATTTAAAAACATCCGATGCAGTACTTGCTGTACTCGAAAGCCCGGAGCGCTTTCGAACATTTGTTGATGAAAGCAAACACGAAACACAGGTCTGGAGCAACACAAAACAAGTCGTTTCTCAACAGGCGTTCACCGTAATTGGAGACTATACCGGCGAAAACTTTCAGGGCACGCTAAGGGTTACGGTTCATCTTCCGGAAGGAGAACAGCCTTATGCTGTATTTGCCTGGCAGGAAAAGAAACATACACTTTTCTTTTACGGGAGCGCATACGAAAGATGCGCCCTGAATCCAATTAAAAAAGGAGAATACGTTTATATCGATGAAAACAATAGCGTCGAGTATACTTCGGGGAGACAAACATATCCGAAAAACTTTGCTCTTGATTACTGATATCCCGGATTTAAAAAAGGAGGGAACTGTATGAAGGTGAAAAAGAGACATACGCTGTTGATTTTGATCGTATTTCTTGCGCTCGCGTTATTGGCCGTTCTGTTTGTAACGTCCTGGATCACGGTCCCTTTCCGTCCCGATCAGCAGGGATGGAAAACGATCCCGGAGCAGGAGCGAAAAACGCCGACGCTCGAAAACGTTATCGCGTTCGACCGCGCGACTTTACAGGATCGGATCCGCCCGCAGGATTATTTCACTGCGGACAGCCTTGGATGGCTCGTTAACAAGACTGAATACAGAGCACCGCAGATGTGGACCTCTCTCTACTGCGGGGATCCGGAGAACCCGAAAGGATCGGTACCTTCAGACGGTATATCTGCTCTGAGCCTTTACGATTACGGTTTCAAGCCGCTCGAAATGTACGGTCGTTCGTTTGAAACGCGCTTTCTGATCAGCGAAGGCGTCATGCATGGGGCCGCGTACGTTTACCGGGATCCGTCGCCCGACGGACTTTACAGCGCGGTCCGAGAGACTGCCGGTCAGATTACAAGGCAGTTTACGGTGGAGACGTCCCGGACAGCAGTATCGGCTCTCGAAAGCGCGGATAGTTTCTGGCAGTACGTCGACGCGAACAAAAAACAGGCGGAGATCTGGCATAACGGGATACCCTTTACCGAAAAGCAGGAATACTCCGTCATCGGGGACTACGTCGCCGAGACATTCCCGGGAACGCTGCGCATTACAGTTCATATTCCCGAAAGAGGAGATCCGTACGCCGTGTTTGTCTGGCAGAAAACAGACCATGCACTGCTTTTCAACGACGGTGTATGCTTTCTCAACGCACAGTACCGGGTGGAAAACGATACGTATTACATAAATACTCCGTACCCCGGAGAAGACTTTTATGAGGAGAAGCATGAAATAGAAGCATCTGCTTCCAGAGTGCGCGAAGCGAATCCGAAAAACTTCGCGCTGGATTACTGAAAGGAGGCGCTGAGGAATGAATAACCGTTTGAGATGGCTCGCAATACTCCTTTTTGCCGCGATTCTGCTGACTTCCTTTTCCGGCTGCAGCGGGCGGGCGGAAGCCGCGCTCGAGCAGATGGGAGAGGGAATCATCACGGAGTCTTCCGAGACATATGACCGCTCCAAACTTACCCCGTGCACGATCGTGAATATTCTTGATCATTATCCTCTGCTCGGATTACAGCGCGCGCTGCGTTACGAATATGATATTGAGAGCACGATGATCGAGCATACCGAGGCCCTCTTCGGCGGGGAAAAGGCTTACGCAGAAATTGCCGGCAAGAACGTGCCGAAAGACGCCATTTTCCTGGATATGGTCACGGAACAGGACCGGATATGCCACAACGACTGGGATCTGGAAAACGAATTTTTTACCACTGAAGGCCTCACAAAGACAGGCAGCCGCGTAAAGATCAATCCGAATATTTCAATGTACGGCGCTCAGTTCTCCGTCCGGCAGCTGTATCTTCAAAAAGCGTGGGACAATCCGGTGTGCGAACTGTTTTCGTTCGGATGGTGCACCCATCAGAAGAGTACAGAGGAATTCTACCCGGTCGTGAAGGCGGTTTACGAAGAGCTCCGGGAAAAATACGCGGTTCAGGATTCCGCGCTGGAGAAGGCGCTCGAAAGCGAAGAGGCGTTCCTTTCGTTCGTCGGGGGGACAGGCGAAGCGAAAATTCTCGCGACGGTGACCGGCGAAGGATTTGAGGGGAAAGTCCGGCTGACGCTGCATCCCCCGTACAGGCCGGATTACAAGCTGACGCTCAATGAACCGCTGCCATACCTGACCATCGTCTGGCAGAAGGAGGATCTTGCCGTTTCCGGGGATAAAAGCGCGAGCTACTTCCGCGGGGAGCCGCATATCGAACTGAAGAAGCAGACCGATCCTTCCTTTGTACCCGATGCGTCGCGCACGGCGGCTCCGGAGACCTTTGCCCTTGATTACTGAGAAAACAGAGCTCTGTTTTGAGAAACCGGCCTTTTGAAAAAGGGCCGGTTTTCCGCTTTTTCCGGCCGGCGATATCTCAAAAAAAGAATATAAAAAACGCGAAGCGGTCTTTGTTCTCTATTGACAACAATGCACAAAAAGGGTATCATTAAAATCAATTATGGTGGGAGTTTGTGCCCATTCGCAAACGGCCGTTTTGCTCCGGCGGTATTTCTTCGGAGCGATACGTTTTTTCGGGAAGTGAATCGCCTTGAAAAAGCAGGTTCAAAGCTGCGATATCTGCATGAATTTCGAATATGACGCCGAGCTCGAAGACTACGTCTGCGTGATCGATATGGACGAGGATGAATCCGTTCGTCTTTTCTCCGATCGCGAGTATGACTGTCCGTATTTTCGGGCTGGGAACGAATATACCATCGTCAACAAGCAAATCTGAATTTGCTTTGAGTACCAGTAAAGGGGAAAACAGCGTGAAAAAGAAAACAACTGCCGCATGTGTCGGACTTCTTGCCGCGCTCCAGATTTTCGGCGGGTGTTCGCTACTGCCCGAAGAAGACGAGCTGCAGCATTCGCCGGTAATTGTGGAAAACCAGGTCGTCAGCTATAAAACGACGTTCGTTCAGGCCGGCGATATCGCGAATACGACGGAGGTCGTGTGTACCTACAAGCCGGTAAAGACGGAGGGCTACGCCTTCGATCTCGAAGGAGAGTTTTTCGACACGATCTTTGTTTCGGAGGGCCAGCACGTTATGGAGGGCGATCTTCTGGCGCAGCTCGATATCTCCGCGATCGAAGCCTCGATTTCGAGCAACCAGCATGAGATCGACGTTGCCAATCTCAACGCGTTGCACCTTCAGCAGGAGCGCGATCTGAAATCGGAACAGGCGGACGCGCTGAGGAAGATCCTGCCGGCGGAGATGGCCGGGAGCGTCCAGACTTCGGCGGAGGTCTATTCCTCTTATCAGAACCGGATCAATTCGATCTATAACAATATTACGGTTTTGCAGCTTCGCAAAAACGAACTGCTCCAAAGAAAGGCGGAACGCCAGCTGCACGCGGGCTTTGAAGGTACCGTGACGGCGGTGGAAAACGTTACCAACCGGGATCTCTGCGAACAAGGCAAGGTGATCGTTACGGTAGCGGATACCGCGACTTCGATGTTTACGGCGAAAACGAAATATCACGAAAACTTCAAACCCGGCCAGATCTACGATATGACCCTCGGCGACGAAATCTACAGCGTCGAAGTTGTCGATCTCGAACCGTTCGGCGTTGTGAACGAACCGGGCAGGGAGGGGGTCGTCTATTTCGAATTCAAAGATCCGGTCGCCGATTTCGATCAGAACTCAATCGGAAGAATCAACCTCGTACTCGAGGAATCGAAAAATACGCTTTACGTTCTGTCTTCGGCAATCGTTACCACCTCGAACGGCAGCATTGTCTACGGTTTCGATGAAAACGGCGTGTTGACGATGATCCCGGTTGAAGTCGGGATCTCAAACGATAAATATACGGAGATCAAAAGCGGAGTTACGGCTTCGCAGGAGCTGATCCTGGAGTAATGGGGAGGACACGATGAAAAAGAAAATTGCAGCCTTGTTACTCGCCGCGATTCTGTTCGCGTTCGCCGGATGCAGCTCTTCGGACCAGTCCGAAACGCCTCCGGAGCTGCTGGAGCCGGTGAACGCAACGCGGTCCTCGTATATCGTCAAGGTGATGGATATCTACAATTTCCGCCAGTATGAAGGCGTCGTCGTTCCGGAGCTGACAGAGATCGAAACGCAGTTCGACGGAACCGCGCTCGAAACCTGCGTTCAGATCGGCGATACGGTAACGGAGGGAGACGTTCTCTTCCGCTATGATACCTCCAATACGCAGGAGCGGATGGATTCGATCCAGAGCGAGATCAATTATCTCAACACAGACGGCTACTACGCAAACAGCGTGGTAGAATCCTCCGTCAAGATCGCGAAGAAAGAGCTTGAAAAGCTCAAAGCGGCGGAGAACCCCTCCGCGGTCGATGTCCTCCGCAAGGAGCAGGAGATCGAAAGCCTCAATCTTCAGCTCCGCCAGCAGAAGGAGTCGCAGTATCTCAACGTCAGTTATCTCCAGCAGCAGTACGACGACCTCAAGGAGACGGTCGAGAACGATACGATCACCGCTCCGGTTTCCGGAAGGATCGTCTACGCAAGAAGTTATATCCTCGGCGACCGCGTTCCGCGCGGAACGGTATCGTTCCTGATTGCGGATGATACCAAACTTAAGATCCGCGGCCCGTATATCCAGAATTCCTACATCCGCTACGTCGTGAAGATGGAGGCCTATTCCAACAGCCGCATCTATCCGCTCCGGATCGAGGAAGTGACCTCCGAACAGATGACGGCGAAGGCGATCTCCGGCGAAACGGTTTATTCCTACTTCCTGACGGACGATTCCTCTACGCTCAACGCCGGCGATTATGCGAAGATCCTGCTCTATACCCAGGGTACGGACAACTGCGTTGCCGTGCCGATCAATTCTCTGTTCCGCGATTCAAAGGGGCAGTTCGTGTATCTGCTCGATGACGAAAACAACATGACCCGGAGAGACGTTCAGACCGGACGCTCAACCGATCTTTATATGGAAATCAAAGAAGGACTGGAAGGAGGAGAGCGCATTTATGTTAAGGATTAAGAAAAAAACGTTCGCTCTGCTCTGTGTCCTGCTTGCCGCGCTGTTCCTCGGCTCCTCGGGCGTCTATGCCCAGGAGGTTTCGGAAAGCGACGGGGAAAAGGTTACCGAGACGATTGATTTTTCCGATCTCTCCCAGGACGACATCTATCAGCTCGAAAAGGGCGATTTTACGAAATCCGCCCTCGGCGGTTCCTGCAAGATCAATTATCTGCTGACCAGGGATCTGATGTTCACAACGCCGGAAGCGAAATTCGTTTCTTTCGAGGTTACAACGGGCGAACACGTTGAACGCGGGCAGATCATCGCGACCTTTGAGATTCCGACGAGCGAATCCGAGCTGAAAAAACGCGAGGTCGCCGTCTACGAAGAACAGGTCCGCTGCAACGAAGGCGTCGCCAGATACGACGGGCAGATCGAAGAAGCAAAGAAGGCATTGGAAGATACCGAAGATCCGCTCGACAAGGAAATTGCGCAGCTGCGCGTAGACCGGCTCGAGCTGCAGAAAAAGCAGTACCTCAATCAGGAATACCGGAAGATTTCGCTTTTACAGACGAATCTGAACAGCCTGAAAGATGAATATGCAAAGACCGTTCTGGTTGCGCCGTTCGACGGTGTGATCAAACAGCTCGCCAAGCTCAATCCGGGCGACCGTGTTGAGGGCATTGTGATCGCGACGATGTACGATCCCGATTACTGCCTGTTTTACGGCGACAATTCCCCGCGGTTGTTCCAGTACAATCAGGACGTAACGATCACTTACGGCAAAGGAAGCACCAATTCGAAGGCAGACGCAAAGGTGGTTTCCGCCAACGTCCTTTTTGCGGATCATCCCGGCATCAAGCTCAATACGATCCTCGGAATGACGCCGGCAGCGGAGGCGATCCTGCTTTCGGTGAACGATTCTTCGCTGATCGAACCGATCTCCAAGGCGTATTCTTCCTCTTATTCCGGAACATATATCGATCTTTCCAACGTCTGGCTGATACCGGTCAAGATCGCGGAACAGGAAAACCGCCTGTATACCGTTGAAACGCTTCAGGACGGCAATTACCGGAAGACGTATTTCTACGCGGGCGGTACAAACAGCGAGTATGTCTGGATGCTGCGCGGCATCGATGAGGATATGCAGATCATTAGACGATAAAAAGGGGACCGCAACATGTTCACGTTTATTTTTCAAAAAATGCGCAACAAAAAGTGGATGGTGTTCTGCCTTTTGATCGGTAATATTCTGCTGATTTCCATTGCTTGCTGCAACTCCGTTTATACGCGATCAGTTCTTCAGAAGATGCTGATCAGCGATTTCGAAAACTACGCCGCCGAAAACAACCGCAACGCGGGAACCGTTTACGTAACCGCGGAAATGCTCAGCCGCGGCAACGTAGGCGTAAACACCGAGAACTTCGATTTTTCCGAATCGAAGATGAACGCGATCGAAGAGGAATCCGGCGTTCCGACTGCCGTAGCTTCCCACAATTACTATGTCGACCCGCTCTCTTTCAACTACGACGTCTCCCGGAACGCCTCCCGTGAAACGACGATGTCCGGCAGAATCGGCTTTTTGAGCGGTATGACGGAACACGGCGAGATTATTTCGGGCGAATGGTTTACAGATCAGATCGATTCCGACGGCTTCATTCCCTGCGTCATCAGCGAACGCATGATGGTCCGGCAGATGCTGGTCGTCGGCGATACGCTGACCGTTACCAACAAAAAATCAAAGGACGACGGCCTGATCCGTGTAAAGGTTGTCGGCGTATTCCGCAATAAGTCCGACGACGATCCCTACTGGGTTGATCCGCCCTCGTCTTATACGAAGGAATTTTTCACGTCCGAAAGCATTTTCTACGAGCAGTTCATCAATCCCGAGAACCAGCTCTTCATTGTCAAGGGAAGCTGGAATATCGTGCTCGACGTGGAACATATGGATATTGACGGCGTCGACAAGCTTTACAACTTTGCGCAGGAGCAGCCCGGCGTCTATAAGTCGCTGCGCAATACGAACTACCGTGATTGCTTCGGAAATATCCTTACGGTTTTCCAGAAGGATGCCGCAAAGGTCCGCGTAACGCTCCTGGTGCTTCAGGTGCCGATCTATATCCTGCTCGGCGTATTTATCTATATGGTTTCGAAGCAGATGCTTGAGATGGAACAGGCGGAGATTTCGATCATGAAGAGCCGCGGCGCTTCCCGCGGGCAGATCCTATCCACCTATTTTATGCAGAGCGTGATCGTTTCCATCTTCAGCGCGGCTGCGGGCATTCCGCTCTCGTTTTTGATCTGCCAGGTGATCGGCTCTTCCAACGAGTTCCTCGAATTTGTCTCGAGAAAGCCGCTGCCGACCAGGATGACCGGCGAGGTGCTGCTCTTTGCGGCCGCCGCGGCGATCTTCTCGATCGCGGTCATGGTACTTCCCGTAATTTCTTATTCGAAGGTTTCGATCGTTGCCCAGAAGCAGAAGAAAAACACCCTCGGCGCCGGTACGTGGTGGCAGAAGATCTTCCTCGACGTTGTGATCTTCCTCGTTTCCATTTACGGCTACTATACCTTCAACCAGCAGAAAGAGTTTTTGGCGAAAAAGGTCGCGGACGGTGCCGCGCTCGACCCGCTGCTCTATCTTTCAAGCTCGCTCTTTATCATCGGCGCCGGCATGGTTGCGCTGCGGCTGATCCCGCTCGTGATCAAGCTCGCGTATCTGCTGATCCGGCGGTTCTGCTCGCCTTCGGTTTACGCCTCCTTCCTGCGCGTAATCCGGACGAAGAACCAGCAGAACTTCATCATCGTTTTCCTGATCCTGACGATCGCGATGGGCATTTTCGACGCGAAAGCCGCCCGGACGATCAACAGCAACGAGGAAGAAATGATCCGGTATTCGACCGGCGCGGATATCGTCCTGCAGGAGCAATGGGCGGATAACCGGTTTGCCGTCGCGCAGAATCCCGATCTCGAGCTCACCTATATCGAACCGGATTTCGGAAAATACAAATCGATGGAGGAAGTCGGCAGCATCGCCAAGGTATTCTCCGCAAACGACGCGTATCTTAAAGTCGATACCAGCTACATTGCGGATATCCAGCTGATGGGAATCAATACCATGGATTTCGGCAATACGGCCTATATGACGCCCGGTCTGCTCGACCGTCACTGGTTCAATTATCTCAACGAGATGAGCCAGAACGCCTCGAACGTCCTGATTTCTCAGAACCTTGCCGAAACGTTCAAGTATTCCGTCGGCGACAGCATCCTCTATAAGACGAAATCAGGACAGCTGATCCGCGGCTTTGTTTCGGGAATCGTTCCGTATTTCCCGAGCTACAATCCCTCCACCTATTCCATCGGAGAAGACGGCGCCTATATCGAAGGCAACAATTATCTGATCGTTGCGCACTTAAGCACGCTGCAGAGCGCGAACGGGGTAGAGCCCTATCAGGTCTGGATCAAGACGAAAAACGATTCCTCGCGCTTCATCTACGATTTTGCCGAGAAATCGGGAACGCTCTTCCAGGTGTTCAAAGATACGCGCAACCGTATCATCGCACTCAAGAACGATCCGATTTTCCAGGGGACGAACGGAATCCTCACGGTTGGATTTATCGTGGTCCTGATTCTCTGTGTCACCGGCTTTTTGATCTTCTGGATCCTCTCGATCCAGTCGAGATCGCTGCAGTTCGGTATCCTGCGCGCGATGGGTATGAAGATGCGCGAGATTATCGAAATGCTCATCAACGAACAGTTCTTCATCACCGGATCATCCCTCCTCGTCGGAATCCTCGTCGGCGAGGTCGCCTCGGATCTGTTCATCCCGCTGATCCGCATCTCCTACGCCGCATACGATGAGCCGCTGCCGATGGTGATCGCGGCTTCCACCTCCGATATCGCAAAGATGTTCCTGGTGATCGGGGCGATGATTCTGATCTCGATGCTGATCCTCGGCGTGATCATTTCGAGAATCCGTATTACGCAGGCGCTCAAGTTAGGAGAAGACTGATGAATATTATTGAAGCCAATGGAATTAAAAAAGGGTTTCCGCAGCCCGACGGCGCCACGTTCTGGGCGCTGAAAGGGATCGATCTTACAGTGCCTCAGGGAAAGCTGACGATCCTTCGCGGGCGTTCCGGAAGCGGCAAAACGACGATGATGAACATCCTCGGCGCGCTTGATCCGCCCACGGAAGGAAGAGTCATTTTCGATGGGAACGATATTACCGATTGGGGCGATCAGCAGCGCACACTGCTGCGCCGCAAGAATATCGGCTTTATTTTCCAGAGCGTTGCGCTGATCTCGATGATGAACGCTTACGAAAACGTCGAATATGCGCTTCGTCTCGCGGGAATCCGCGGCAACCGGCGCGAGCGCGTGGATGAATGTCTGGCGCTGGTCGGTCTGACCGGAAGAAAGAATCATATGCCTTCAGAGATGTCCGGCGGCGAGCAGCAGCGCGTTGCAATCGCGCGCGCGATTGCTCATAAGCCGAAAATCCTGTTCGCGGATGAGCCTACCGCGGAGCTTGATACGAATACCGGACTGATGGTCATGAAGATCTTCAAGGACCTGGTCGAAAAAGAAAACATCACGGTCGTTATGACGACGCACGACGTCGGCTTGATGGAACTCGGAGACGTGGTTTATCAAATCGAAGCGGGGGAACTGGTCAATGGAACTGATGGAGAAGAATAACGAAGCAGCCGCACAGCCGGTTGAGGAAAAACCGGCTGCCGAGCCGATTATCGAATGCGACGGGCTTGTCAAGATCTATAAAACCAAAGACATCGAGGTTCTCGCGCTGCAGGGATTGGATCTTACGATTGACCGCGGCGAGCTGATGGCGATCATCGGCAACAGCGGATCCGGCAAATCGACCTTCCTCAACATGATCGGCGGATTGGACCGGCCTTCCGCCGGCAAGCTGATCGTCGATGGCAAGGATCTTTTCAAGCTCGGCGAAAAAGAGCTGGTGGATTACAAGAAAAACACCGTCGGCTTCGTCTGGCAGAACAATGCCCGCAACATGATGCCGTATCTTTCCGCGATCCAGAACGTCCAGATGCCGATGCTTTTCGGCAGCATCAAGGAAAAGAAGGAGCGCGCGCTCGAGCTCCTGGAGCTGGTCGGTATGGAGCATAAAAAGGACAGTAAGCTCAGCCAGCTTTCCGGCGGCGAACAGCAGCGCATCGCGATCGCGATCGCGATCGCCAACGATCCGAAGATCCTTTTGGCCGATGAGCCGACCGGTTCGGTCGACGTCAATACCGGCAATTATATCCTTGACGTTTTCCGCAGACTCAACGAAGAGCGGGGACTTACGATCATCATCGTTACCCATGACCGGCTCCTTTCCAAAAAGGTGAACCGCGTCGTTTCGATCCGCGACGGAAAACTCAGCTCCGAGCGTATCATGAAACGCAGCTACATCGAGCAGATGAAGGAACTCGGCAATCTGAGCCTCGAGCTTCTTTCGGAGGAAACCCTGCAGGAATACGCGGTCCTCGATAAAGCCGGCCGCGTTCAGATCCCGCGGGAAGTGCTCGACGCTGCGGGAATCAGGGGAAACCGCCTGATTGTCGAACACGAGGACGGCGTGATCCGTCTTCTGCGTCCGAGCGGAGACTCCTGATACCGATCTTACGAAAAACGGTGTGATCTTTGCGGATCACACCGTTCGTTTCCTGAATCTGTAAAAATTCCTTTCCGGAAAGGCGGCAGACGGATGAACCGAAAAATCACTTTACTGGACGGCGCTTTGGGAACGCTGCTGATGGAACGCGCCGCGACACGCGGGATTCAAAAAGCCCCGGTCTGGGCATACAGCATCACCGCGCCGGATACGGTCGGCGAAATCGCGCTCGAATATGCTGCGGCCGGAAGCGAGCTGATCTGCGCCAATACGTTCGGCGCGAACCGCCTGACGGTTGAAAAGGAATCTTCGTATTCGGTCGAAACAGTCGTTTCGGCGGCGGTACGGATTGCCAAATCTGCGTTGTCGGGATGCGGCGCAAAGGTTGCGCTCGATATCGGGCCTCTGCCGGTATTCATGGAGCCTTACGGAACGCTTTCAGAAGAAGAAGCCCAGGCCATCTTTTCACAAGTGGTCGCGGCAGGCGAAAAAGCAGGCGCGGAATGTATCTTCCTCGAGACGTTTATGGACGTCGATATGCTGTGTGCCGCCGCAAAAGCTGCCTGCGAGAGCGGGCTGCCGACGTTTTGCTCGATGAGCTTTGAAAAAAATGGCCGGACGTTTCTCGGCAGCAGCGTTTCGGAATTCCTCGAAAGGATGGAAGAATACCAACCGGTTTCGGTCGGCATGAACTGCTCGCTCGGGCCGGAGCTTGCGCTGCCGGTGATCCGCGAATTTGCAGAAAAAACGGATCTGCCGCTCTTCTTTAAGCCGAACGCAGGAATGCCGCGCTTTACACCGGACGGAAAAGCCGTATATGACCTTTCTCCGGAAGAATTCGCCGCGCAGATCGCACCGGCGCTGGAGCTCGGCAAGATCGGTTTCCTCGGCGGCTGCTGCGGCACCGGACCGGAGTACATCCGCGCGCTCAAAGCGCTTGTAGAACCGCACGAAACAGAATCAAGATAAAAAACGGCAAGTCTCACAGGGAAACGACGGGACTGGCCGGCAGTCTGATACGAAAAAAAGCTGCAGATCAAAAGGGTCTGCGGCTCTTTTTTATGCTTGCGAGACGAAGCACGCTGTCGGCATGCAAAGCCTTTTCTTCCATAGATCGACTCGCAGAGCGTTCGCTGCGTGAACAACGGCAGCATAAAAAACGCGGGGCTGTGTCAACCGGCACAGCCCCGCAGTGAAAAAACATTATTCAATTCGACCGTTTTGAAAGCGCCTGAAAGTCTGCCGTTTTTACGGAACGTTTTCTCAGATCTTCCCGAGCAGCGCGAGCAGAAGCAGGATAAAGGTTGAGAGCACCGCGAGCGTGAAGAGCAGGAATCCAAGGCTGAATTTGCCTTTTTTGCTGCTCTGAGAGGGCTCTGCAAGTTTAGCTGCGCGCAGCGCGTTGACGATCGGCTTATAAAGCAGCATGGTCACGCCGGCGTTGAGGCCGCCCTTTACAAGGTTGAAGGGGAGGAAGACGGTGGCAAGCATTCCGGAGACCATGGTGCGGACCTCGGAAACCGTCTGATTGGGTGATTTCATATAGAACGGCGTGATCACATAGTTCCAGGCGACCATGCAGGCGGCCATGGTTACCACGCCGATCAAAAGCCCGATCACCGCGCCGCCCATGGTTTTATGCTTTTTGTAGAACCACGCGGCCGGTACGGCAAAGGCGCAGGTGGAGACGACGTTCATCAAAAGCCCGTAGAGCCCGGTTTCGCTGATCGTGATCATCTCGAGGAACGAGGTGGCAACCGAAATCAGCACGCTCGTCATCGGGCCGTAGAGGAAGCCGCCGATCGCTACGATGGCGTCCTTCGGTTCGTAGCTTAAAAATCCGGCAACCGGCGGGACGAACTTAAAAGCGATGACCATCACGTAGGAGATCGCGATGAACATCGCGCAGACGACGAGATAACGGGTAGACATTTTTTGCTTTTGCATCAAAAAGACCTCCTTGAAAATCAAAAATGCGTCCCGAACGATCGGGACGCATCAGAGAAGCCGCACAAAAGCGTTTCATCGATCTTCTTCCATCCGGACTGTAACCGTCGGCTCCGGAATCACACCGGATCAACCTGAATACAGGCTCGCGGGCTCTGCGCCTTTTGCGCATTACCGCCGGTGAGGAATCGCACCTCGCCCCGAAGATTCTGTTTTGCAGAAAGTATCATAGCACAGCGCCTGATTTTTGTCAATCCCTCTTGACAAAGCGGCGCACGATATTATAAGATAAGTTCGGAAAACTGAATAACGCTTATCAAGAGTGGCGGAGGGACAGGCCCTGTGAAGCCCGACAACCTGCGATGATCGCAAGGTGCCAAATCCTGCGGTGAAACCGAAAGATGAGATTTTAACGCCGTTTCGGATCGCCGGACGGCGTTTTTTCATAGAAAAAAGGAGAAAGAAAAATGTCCAGTTATTATTTTACTTCCGAGTCCGTAACAGAAGGTCATCCGGATAAAATCTGCGATCAGATCTCCGATGCGGTACTCGATGCGATTCTTGCAAAAGATCCGGGAGCGCACGTTGCCTGTGAGGTAACTGCGACGACGGGCATGATTCACGTGATGGGAGAGATCTCAACCGAGTGTTACGTCGATATCCCCCAGATCGTGCGCGGCGTGATTTGCGAGATCGGGTACGATAACGCCGACTGCGGCTTTGATGGAAAGGCCTGCGGCGTGATTTCCTCGATCGATATGCAGTCGCCGGATATCGCGATGGGCGTCAACGAATCGCTCGAAGCGCGCAGCGGTTCGCGGGATCTTTACGACCTCGAAGGCGCCGGGGACCAGGGAATGATGTTCGGCTATGCCTGCTCGGAAACGCCCGAGCTGATGCCGCTTCCGATTTCGCTTGCGCACAAGCTTGCAAAGCGCCTCGCCTTTGTACGCAAAGCGGGGATCCTCCCGTATCTGCGCCCGGACGGAAAAACGCAGGTTACGGTTGAATACGAAGACGGCAAGCCGAAGCGGATCGATACGATCGTGATCTCGACCCAGCATTCCGAAGCGGCGCAGCTTTCGCAGATCCGCGAGGATCTGATCCGGGAGGTCATCCGGCCGACAGCGCCGCCGGAGATGATCGACGAAGCGACGAAGCTCTTCATCAATCCGACCGGCCGCTTCGTGATCGGCGGCCCCGCCGGAGACAGCGGGCTGACCGGCAGAAAGATCATCGTGGATACCTACGGCGGAATGGGCCGCCACGGCGGGGGTGCTTTTTCCGGAAAGGATCCCTCGAAGGTCGACCGCAGCGCCGCGTACGCTGCGCGCTGGGTCGCCAAGAATATCGTCGCTGCCGGTCTTGCCGAGCGCTGCGAGGTCCAGATCGCCTATGCGATCGGCGTGGCGCATCCGGTTTCCGTTTTAGTCGATACGTTCCGTACGGGAAAATATCCGGATGAAACGATCTCGAAGGCAGTTTTAAAAGTATTTGACCTGCGTCCGAAGGCGATTATCGACCGCCTCGGTCTGCGCGCGCCGATCTACCGCCGGCTCGCCGCCTACGGCCATATGGGGCGCGAGGATCTCGGTGTTTCGTTTGAGAAAACCGATCGCACCGAAGAGCTGCTCCGGGCGATCGCGGAGGAATAAAATGGAAAAAATCGCAAGCTTTACGATCAATCATAACACCCTCAAACGCGGGATCTACCTTTCCCGCATCGACGCTGACGTGATTACCTATGATCTGCGCATGCGCGAGCCGAACAAACCGCCGTTCCTTTCGAACGCCGCGCTGCATACGATCGAGCACCTTTTCGCCACCTTCGCGCGCAACGGCAAATATCGGGACAGCGTCGTCTATTTCGGGCCGATGGGGTGCCGGACGGGCTTCTATCTGCTTCTGCGCGATACCGTTTCGAAACGGGAAGCGATCGATCTGATCCGCGATACGATCGATTGGATCGCCCGCTACGAGGGTGAGATCCCCGGCGCGAAAGCGGAAGAATGCGGCAATTATCTCGAACACGATCTGGAAGGCGCAAAGGCGGAAGCGCGCGCTTACGCCGAAGTCATCCGCGACTGGACCCCCGAAAACCTCGCGTACGAACCGTAAAACGGTCAACCCCCCGCGCAAGCGCATAGTATGAAAAAGAATTGCGCCGCGGGGGTGTTTTTTGTTTGGAAAATCTGATAAAATGGGGAATAGAGGTCCTCTGCTGTCTGGCGGCGGCGTTTGCCGTAAGATATGCGGTATCGCTCGCTGCAAAACCGTGCACCGAAAGGGCGCTGACGCTCTTTCTGCCGATCGGAAATAACGGAGAAAGCGCGGAATATCTTCTGCGCAAAGGGATCAGGAAACTTTCCGCCGCGGGTGGCGCCCGGGTGCGGATCGTCTGCATCGACCGGGGAATGGACGAGGAAACCCGTAAAATCTGCCGGATTTTCGAGAGGTCATGCCCGGCGGTGGAAATAAGAAAACGAAACGAAAGTACGGATTTTGAATCGGGCGAAGCCGGCCTGCGGCAGGAATCACCGCCGGAAAGATAGAGAAATCCTGCCGGACTGTAAAAGAGCCGGATATTACGAAAGAAGGGTAACTATGGAGGAAGGGAGAATCGAAGGCATCGTTGAACGCGTCGTCTATCAGAACGCGGAAAACGGCTACGCGGTTATTGAGATCAGCGCGGACGGAGAGCTGCATACCGTAACCGGAACGATGCCGGCGATCGAAGCCGGCGAATCGATCATTGCCTTCGGGAAATGGTATGATCATCCTTCCTTCGGAATGCAGTTCCAGGCGAAAACAGTCGAACGTATCCGCCCGCAGACGGTCGAGGCGATTTATCGCTATTTGTGCGCCGGGGCGATCCGCGGAATTGGGATCTCAACGGCGCGAAAGCTCGTTGAGGCGTTCGGTGAAAACACGCTCGAGGTGATGGAAAAAGAGCCGGAGCGGGTTGCCGCGCTGCGCGGATTGAACGCGAAAAAGGCGGCGAGCTGGAGCGAAGCGCTCATGGCGGACAACGGAATGCGCGAAATGCTGCTGTTCCTCGGGCGCTACGGAATTTCGCCCAATGAAGCCGTCCGTATTTACAAGGCGTTCGGTGCGAGCTGCCTTGAAAAAATCGAAGAAAACCCTTTCTGCCTTTGCGGAGAAGGGCTCGGGATCGATTTCTTCCGCGCGGATTCGATCGCCCAGATGATGGAACGCCCGCAGGATTTTCTCGGGCGGATCCGCGCCGGGATTCTTTACGTCCTGCGCCATAATCTCGGCAACGGCCATACCTGTCTGCCGCGCGAACCGCTTGTTCAGGCGGCAGTCCGGCTTCTCGGCGTTGAAAGCGATCGGATCGAAGAAGCGATCGACGATATGAAATCGCTGCGCATCCTCTTTGCGCGTACGTTTGATCATACGGAGTATCTTTATCTGGAGCGGTACTTCGAAGCGGAACAGTTCATAGCGGATCGGATCCGCTTTATGAAGCGCTATCCGGCCGCTCCGATTTTCGGGATCGAAAACTATATCCGCGCGATCGAGGAGAGCTGCGGCATCACTTACGCACAGCTCCAGAAGGAAGCAATCCGCCGCGCGCTGGGCGAAGGTCTGCTGATCCTGACCGGAGGCCCCGGTACCGGAAAAACGACGACGCTCCAGGGAATCATCCGGATCCTTAAGGAGAAGGGCGAAACGGTTCTGCTCGCCGCTCCGACCGGCCGCGCCGCGAAGCGGATGAGCGAGCTGACCGGCGAGGAAGCGAAGACGCTCCACCGCCTTCTGCAGGCGCAGTGGGACGAAGAGGACAAGCCGGTCTTTGCCAAAAATGAAAAAAATCTGCTCGAATGCGACGCGATGGTCGTGGACGAAGTATCAATGGTAGATATGATCCTGTTTGAAAGTCTGCTCAAAGCGCTGCCGATCGGGTGCAGACTGATCCTGGTCGGCGACAGCGATCAGCTGCCGAGCGTAGGGCCGGGAAACGTGCTGGGCGATCTGATCGCCTCGAAGCAGATCCCGACCGTAGCGCTGCGTGAAGTGTTCCGGCAGGCCATGAAGAGCCTGATCGTAAGGAACGCTCATAAAATCGTATCCGGAGAGATGCCGGATCTTGCGGACCGAAGCAGCGACTTTTTCTTCCTCCCGCGCAAAAACGCGCAGGACATTGCGGAAACGGTTCTTTCGCTCTGTGAAACGCGGCTGCCGCAGGCGTACGGCTATAACGCGATGAACGAGATCCAGGTACTCTGCCCCGGAAGAAAAGGACCGCTCGGAACGGCGGAGCTTTCGATCCGGCTGCAGAACGCGCTGAATCCGGCGGGAGAAGAGAAACGGGAGCTGAAAATCGGAAGCATCGTCTTTCGGGAAGGGGACAGAGTCATACAGACGAAGAATAACTACCAGCTGGCGTTTGAAAGGGAAAACGGCGAGCACGGCGAGGGAATCTTCAACGGCGATATCGGAACGCTCGAGAAACTTGACCGCAGGGCAGGCAAAGCGCTCCTGAAGTTCGACGATAAAACCGCGACCTACGATTTTGAGCAGATGCGGGAGCTTGAGCCGGCCTACGCGCTGACGGTTCACAAGAGCCAGGGAAACGAATTCGAGGCGGTGATCCTTCCGGCGTATGAATACGCACCGCAGCTTTTATATCGAAATCTGCTTTATACGGCGGTGACGCGCGCGAAGGCTCTGATGATCATCGTGGGACAGGAAGAGATCCTGCGCAGGATGATAGAGAACGACCGCAAAACGCGGCGGTTTTCGGGCCTTGGGCGGCTTCTGGAGGCAGAGGAATGAAGATTGGCGCCGGACTGCTGAGATGGATCTATCCGCCGAGATGTCCGTTCTGCAGAAAGATCGTCCGCAGCGAAAATACGCTATGCGAGGAATGCGCGGCGAAAAATCCGCTGGCGGAGCCGCATTTCTATTTGCAGCTGCGGCAGAGAAAACGCGCGATCGAAAGCGCCGCGGCGTATCTGTACCGGGATGCGGTGCGCGAAGCGATCGGGCGGATGAAATTCCGGGGAAAACAGCATCTTGCGCTCTACTTTGCGGAGAAGCTTGTTCAAACGATGAGAAACCACGGGATGACGGAGTTTGACAGCGTAACCTACGTTCCGATGACGCGGCGCGCTTTGGCGGACCGCGGATACAATCAGGCCGAGGAGATTGCGCGCAAGGTGGCGAAACAATTCGGCAGGCCATGCGAGAAGCTGCTGCAAAAAACGAAGGAGAACCAGCCGCAGCACAACCTGACGACGCCGCAAAAGCGGATCGAAAACGTCCGCGGGGTTTATGCGCCCGCCAAAAGAGCGCAGATTGCCGGAAAGAAAATCCTTCTGGTCGACGACGTGATCACGACCGGCGCTACGATGCTTTCCTGCGCCAATGAGCTCTATAAAGCCGGCGCGAAAGAAGTGATCTGCGTTGCGGCGGCGAAGGCATAACGGCAAAATTTTGGAAAATACTTGTAAAAACGCATATTTTTCAGTATACTTACTATGAATCCACGATAGAAACGAGGCGATAAAATGCTGGGATCCGATATTGCGATCGATATGGGAACCGCGATGATCAAGATCTACGTCGACGGAAAAGGCGTCGTTGTCAACGAGCCTGCGATCGTCGTCTATAACGTCAATACGGAAGAAATCGTGGCAATCGGCCACGAAGCCTCGGCAATGATCGGAAAAACGCCGGAAACGCTCGAAGCGGTGCGTCCGCTTTCCAACGGCGTCGTCTCTCATTTCGGGATGGCGCAGGTCATTTTGATGCATTATTTAAAACAGCTCAATATCAACAAGGTGTTTATGCCGCGGGTCGTTGTCAGCGTTCCCTGCGGGGTGACCGAGGTTGAAAAACGAGCGGTGGTCGATGCGATCAACAGCTGCGGCGTGCGGAAAATCTGCCTGATCGAAGAGCCGGTCGCCGCCGCGATGGGCGCCGGGGTCGACCTGACGATCCCGCACGGCTGTCTTGTTGTCGATATCGGCTGCGGCACAACGAATATCGGCGCGCTGTCGCTCTGTGATATCGCCGTTTCGAATTCGACGCCCGATGCCGGCGACGCGTTCGACGACGCGATCATCCGCTACGTCCGCAGAAAATACAACCTCATCATCGGGAAAAAGACTGCCGAAGAAGTAAAGATGTCAATCGGCTGCGCTTATCCGAGAACGGAATTTGTGACCGATTATATCAAAGGCCGCAATACGATGACCGGCCTGCCGCAGTGGGCGGAAATCAACTGCGACGAGATGCTCGCCGCGATGATCCCCGTTGCGATGAAGATCATCAAGTCTGTCCAGTCGGTCCTCGAGATGACCCCGCCCGAGATTGTCGGCGATATCTATCAGGACGGTATCATCCTCACCGGCGGCTCGGCGAATATCTACGGGCTCGATATTCTGATGGAAAAAAAGGTAAAGGTCCCCGTTTACGTTGCGGAAGATCCGGGCACCTGCGTCGTTCGCGGCGCGGGCAGAGCGCTTCGGTTCCTCGACGCGGTCGAAAAAGGAGACCTCGGTTCACTCAACCCGCTGCGGGATGCCTATTAAATCGTATGGAAGAAAAACTCTTGAAACTGCTTTATAAAAACGCGGAAGCTGCGGAAAAGCTCGGGATCCGGCAGGTTAAGTTCAAAGCAGATCTCGCGCGATTCGGCGCGGTCAGGGTCTGCCGGAACCTGATCCGGCGCGGCCTTCCCTCCGAAGCCTTCGAAGGGCTCCGGAAGGCGGGAAGACTGGAGCTTTCGCCGGAAGCGGCGATCGTTTCAAAGGAATTCGCCCCGCTTTTTACCGACGACGAGGTCAATTTCTGCTTTTCGCTTCTCTGCGAAGCGGGCTACTACGAAGCGGTCGGCATTTCGGGCGGGCTTTTGAGCTGAATGAAAACGGATTGCAGCGCTTTGAAAACGGAACGCCGCAATCTGTTTTTTTGATCGGTTGGTGAAAAAATGGAAATTCGCCTGGGTGAAAGGACGGCTCAGTCCGTCCGCATCTATTTTGAAAAAGTTCAGAATCCGAAGATCAAAGCGGTCCTTCCGCAGAAAGCGAAGACCGTTGAGGAGGCGCTGCAGGATTATGAGGCGACGCTGCTGCCCGGCGCTTCGAGCTGCGGCAGGATCATTTTGGCCGACGGCGTATACATCGGCGATATCTGGTGCTACGGGATGGATCCGAACGATACGCCGAACGCGATGCTCAGCTACTGCGTCTTCGAGGAATCGTACTGGAACAAAGGCGTCGCGACGGAGTCGGTAAGGCTTTTTCTTCGGCAAGCGTGTGAGAAATACGGCCTCAAGACGGTGGGCGCGTTTACGTATGCCGACAATATCGCTTCGATCCGGGTGCTTGAAAAGGCCGGATTCTCTTTGGAAGAGGAATTCACGGAGGACGGGAGAGCCTCGAGATTCTATCAGTATCTTTTTTGGAAATAAATCGTCGCAATCATCTGAAACACCCTGCGGAGTTTTTGCCCGCAGGGCGTTTTTTACGGAACCGGAACGCTTGATTCCGCACTTAGCGCTGCCTGTTTTTTTACTTGAAGAAAACGAGAATGCGTGATATAATATATCCGAATATGGTCTTCTCAGAAACAGACCAAAACGGGAGTCTTTCATGGTCAAAAACACAAACGAGCCGAGCCTCTATCCGGCGCAGGATCGGGAAGGCTGCATCAAAGCGGTGCGCGAGATCATGCGCGTGCGCGCACGCGGCAGCCGGCCGCTTGCTTTCGTTCGTACCTACGGCTGTCAGCAAAACGTAGCGGATGGGGAAAAGATCAAAGGCCAGCTTGCCGAGATGGGCTTTTCCTTTACTCAAAACGCCGAGGAAGCGGATTTTATCTTATATAATACCTGCGCGGTCCGCGAACACGCCGAGGACCGCATCTGGGGAAACGTCGGTGCGCTCAAAAACATCAAGCGGCGCTGGCCCGGCGTGACGATCGCGGTCTGCGGCTGCATGATGGAGCAGGAGCACGCCGCCGAGCGGATGAAAAAGTCGTTTCCCTACGTCGATCTGATTTTCGGAACCCACGCGATCCATCTGCTCCCGCAGATGATGAGCGATCTGCTTTTAAACAGCCGCAGGGTGATCCTGCGCGGCAACGAAAAAGAGGATTCCGAGATTTTGGAAGGTCTGCCGCTCGTGCGTGACGGGAACCTGAAAGCCTGGCTGACCGTGATGTACGGCTGCAACAATTTCTGCTCCTACTGCGTCGTTCCATACGTTCGCGGTCGGGAACGCAGCCGCACACCGGAGGCGATCGAAGCGGAATTCTGCGAGATCCTCGCGGCGGGCTACAAGGATATTACGCTCCTCGGGCAGAATGTTAACTCCTACGGAAAAAATCTTCCAAAGCCCGTGAGTTTTGCCGAGCTGCTGCTGCGGCTCGATCGCCACGAGGGCGATTTTCGCCTGCGGTTTATGACTTCGCATCCGAAGGACGCCTCCCGCGAGCTGATCGATACGATCGCGCAGTCGAAGCATATCTGCCATCATATCCATCTCCCGTTCCAATCGGGGAACGACCGGATCCTCAAAGAGATGAACCGCGTTTACGACCGCGAAAAATATCTTTCGCTCGTTGCCTATATCAAGGAGAAGATCCCGGATATCTCCCTGACTTCGGACGTCATCGTCGGTTTCCCCGGAGAGACGGAGGAGGAATTCGAAGATACACTCTCCCTGATCCGTGAGGTGGAGTTTACATCGCTCTATACTTTCATTTATTCGCCTCGGGTGGGGACGAAGGCCGCAAAAATGCCGGATCCTGTTACTCATGAGGAGAAATCCGAACGAATGGCCCGGCTGCTTGCATTGCAGGAGGAGATCGCCGCGAAGCGCTGCGGCGCGATGATCGGAAGACGCGAGCGGGTCCTCGTTGAGGAAAAGACGCCGAAGGGAAGCCTTTCCGGGCGGACCGGCGGCAACGTGATCGTTGAATTTATGGGGGACGAAACCCTCGTCGGAAGCTTTTGTGAGATTGAAATCACCGAAGCGGGAAATTATATCTTAAAAGGAAAACTTGTATAAAAGGAGAAATGAAATGGATATCATCGAACTTACGAGAGAACTCGGGAAAGCGCTCCAGCAGGAAGAATCCTACGTTGCGCTCCAGGTGGCTACACAGGTTGCGGACGAAGACATGGAGCTGCAGGGACTGATCGGTAAATTCAACCTCAAGCGCATCGCCGTCAACAACGAAACGAAACGCGAGGATCGCGATCCCGAACGCCTCAAACAGCTCAACGCAGAGATGCGCGAAGCGTATGTCGAGGTGATGCAGAACGAAAAGATGAAGGCGTATCAGACGGCGCAGGAAACTTTCAACGCGCTTCTGACCCGTGTTCAGCGGATCCTCGTCGCCTGCTCGCAGGGCGCCGATCCCGAAACAGCCGATTACAATCCGGACGAAGAGAACTGCACGGGCAACTGCGCGACCTGCGGCGGCTGTTCCTGAATCTTCGGAACGACGGTTTGCTTTTTTGCGCTTTGATTTGATTTTACTGAGAACGAAAGGGGGGAAGGCCGGATGGCGGATCTTTCTCCGATGATGAAACAGTACCTCGCGATCAAAGAACAATATCCGGACACGCTCCTCTTTTTCCGCTTGGGCGATTTCTACGAGATGTTTTTCGACGACGCGAAAACGGCCTCGAAGGAGCTGGAACTGACCCTGACCGGGCGCGACTGCGGGCTCGAGGAGCGCGCGCCGATGTGCGGCGTTCCGTTCCACAGCTACGAAGGCTACGTCGCCAAGCTGGTCCAGAAAGGCTACAAGGTAGCGATCTGCGAGCAGATGGAGGACCCGGCCCTCGCAAAGGGGATCGTCAAGCGCGAAATTATTCGCGTGATCACGCCGGGGACCGTCCTCGAGAACAATATGCTCGAGGAGGGAAAAAACAACTACCTCTGCGCGCTTTATATCTGCGAGAACCGCTGCGGCGTCTGCTTTGCCGATATTTCGACCGGCTCGGTCTACGCCACAAAGCTGCTTTCCCAGAACCTCAACGAGCTTGAAAAAGATCTTGAAAACGAGCTTTCGCGTTTTTCGCCGAAGGAGATCATCGCCAACGGCGAGGTTTCCTCGTTCCTGAATCTCCCGAAGTTTATCCGCGAAAAGCTTTCGGCGGCCTTCGAGGAGCTTCCGGAGGACGCGTTCGCTTACGAAAACTGCATCGACCGCGTGCTGCGCCAGTTCAAAACGCCCGCGCTGTCCGCTGAGGAAAACGAAGAACTCGTCTGCGCGGCGGGCGCGCTGCTGCGCTATCTTTCGGAAACGCAGCGTAGCGGCCTCGAGCGGCTCTCTTCGATCGAGCTGTACGAGGATTCGCAGTTTATGCGGCTTGATATGAATACGCGCCGCAACCTCGAACTGACGGAGACGATGCGCGGAAGAGAAAAGCGCGGTTCGCTTTTATGGGTGCTCGATCAGACGCGCACCGCAATGGGCAAACGCCTGCTGCGCACCTGCATCGAACAGCCGCTTCTGAATCTTTCTCAGATCAGCCGCCGCCACAACGCGGTGGACGAGCTCTATTCCGATACGATCCTGCGGGATCGGCTCTTTGAATCGCTCGGCGGGATCTTCGATCTCGAGCGGATCATCACCCGCGTCGTCTACGGCAGCGCCAACGCGCGCGAGCTGAGATCGCTTGCGGATACAACGCGCCGCCTTCCGGCGCTCAAAGCCTGCCTTACCGGGGTGAAATCCTCGCTGCTCTGTTCGCTGCGCGATTCGATCGACGAGCTTTCCGATCTCACCGACCTGATCGACCGCGCGATCGTTGAGGATCCGCCCTTTATCATCCGGGAAGGCGGCATGATCAAAAAAGGTTACAATGAGGAATTCGACCGGCTCAAAGGCGATATGACCAACTCCCAGGAGCTGATCGCCGCGATGGAATCCTTTGAGAAAGACCGGACGAAAATCCCGAAGCTGAAAATCGGCTACAACCGGGTTTTCGGTTACTACATAGAAGTTTCCAATTCCTATAAATCCCAGGTGCCCGAGGACTATATCCGAAAGCAGACGCTTGTCAACTGCGAACGGTATATTACCCCGGAACTCAAAGAGCTTGAAAACCGGATCCTCGGTTCGGGTGACCAGGCTCTGCGCCTGGAGCTCGAGCTGTTCGACGGGGTGCGCAAGAGCGTTTCCGCCGAAATGCAGCGCGTGACCAAAACGGCGGGAGCCGTTGCAATGCTCGACGTGCTCGTTTCGCTTGCGAGCGTTGCCGTTTCAAACCGCTACGTTCGCCCGCAGATGGATCTTTCCGGAAAAATCGTCCTTCGGGAAAGCCGCCATCCGGTCGTGGAGCTTCTGCTGCACGATTCGCTGTTCGTTCCGAACGACGTTCTGCTCGACAACAGCGAGAACCGGATCGCGATCATCACCGGGCCGAATATGGCCGGAAAATCGACCTATAT
>CACZON010000003.1 GCA_902782805.1 Oscillospiraceae bacterium | reverse complement strand
CACGTCGTAATTCGTACCTGCCCCGGCACGTACCCGAACGCCGTCGCCGGTGACCGTTGCGGTCTGCTCGGCAAATGCGTTGGTCGAAAAAAGAGCAAACAGGAGCAGCACGCAAAGAAACGCAGTAAATACTCTTTTGAGTTTCTTTTTCATATCGAGCGCCTCCTTTTCCCGTATACTCCTCCATATTAACTAAGTAATATTATAAAAAAGAAGTCGAAAAAAAGCAAGAAAAATGACATTTGTTTCCAATTTCGTTACAAATTATTCAGAATTTTCGTCAAAAAAGCCCGCCGGACGGCGGGCTTTCACCACTTTGCAGAGAAGTTCAGGAATACTTCTTCCTCAGCGCTTCCAGGAAATTCGTAAAATACGCGGGAAGTTCCGAAGAAAATTCAAGGAATTCGCCGGTCTTCGGATGAAGAAACCCGATCACGCGCGCATGCAGACACTGTCCGCCGAGCGATTCGATCGCTTTTTTCGGGCCGTAGACCGGATCCCCCGCAACCGGATGACCGATCGAAGCCATATGGACGCGGATCTGGTGGGTACGTCCGGTTTCCAGCCTCAGGCGCAGATGCGTAAAATCTCCGAAACGTTCGAGCACCTCGTAGTGCGTAACCGCATTGCGGCTGTTTTTCTCCGTCACCTTCATCTTTTTCCGGTCGTTCGGATCGCGGCCGATCGGCGCGTCGATCGTACCGGAATCCTCCTTGAGGTTCCCGATGACGACCGCCTCGTAGACACGCGTAAACGAATGCGCTTTGATCTGCTCGGCAAGCGCGCGGTGCGCTTCGTCGTTCTTCGCAACGATCAGCAGACCGCTCGTATCCTTATCGATCCGGTGGACGATCCCCGGGCGGATTTTCCCGTTGATCCCGGAAAGCGAATCCCCGCAATGCGCGAGCAGCGCGTTGACGAGCGTGCCGCGTTCGTTTCCCGGCGCCGGATGAACGACCATTCCCTTCGGTTTATTGACAACGAGCAGCGAATCGTCCTCATAGACGATTTCAAGCGGAATCTCCTCCGGTTTCGCTTCGATCTCCGTCGGGTCCGGGATCTCCACGCGGATCTCGTCGCCCGCTTTCGGAACGACGCTCTTCGCCGCGATTCGGCCGTTGAGGAAAACGGCGCCCGATTCGATCAGGTTCTGCGCCGCGGAACGCGAGAGCAGCTCGTCGGCATTCGCAATCAGCTTGTCGAGCCGCTCGGTATTATTCTCCGGCGCCGTGATCAGAAGCGTTCTGCTCATCCAAAGCTCCCTTCTCCGGTTCTGCCGCTTTCTCCTGTTCCTGCTCCGCCTTCCGATCCGCAAGCGCTTCGTCCGGAAGCTGGGAGGGCGTCTCTGTCTGCGCAGCGGAAACCTCCGGAGCCGTTTCGGCTTCCTCTTCTCTCTTTTTATCCCGGTTCGTGAAGAGGATATGGATCAGCGCCGCGATCACGCCGGCCACAACGCAGATATCCGCAAAATTGAAAACCGGCGAATAGAAGGAAACGCTGATATAATCCACGACGAAATGCAGACGGATCCGGTCGACAAGGTTGCCGACTCCGCCGGCGATGATCACGATGCAGGCAAAGCGGGAAAAGAAATCGTGATGTCTGTAAAAATACAGGATATAGAAAAGGATGATGCAGAAAACGATGGTAATTACGATGAAAAAGATTCTCTGATCCTGAAGGATCCCGAGCGCCGCTCCGCGGTTTTCCACGTAGGTGAGCTTTAAAAGGCCGGGGATCACCTCCACGCTGCCGATCGGCTGAAGCTTTAAAATGCAGAGATATTTGATCAGCTGATCCGCCGCGATCAGAAGCAGAATCAGTACGAACGAAAGGATCGCCATTCGTTTCTCCTTTATAAAAGAACAGGGCGGGCAACGGCACCCGCCCGATTTGATTGTTTATCTTTTCTTCTTATGCTTTTTTCCGAAGAATCTTCTCGGCTCTTCCTGTTTGGTTTCACCGAAATCATAAGCATCGAAGTCATAGGACTGGATACTGGTGTTCTTGATCGCGGAAAGATCCGGGATCCCTCTGGTCATGAACTGCTGCTGCGTAAAGGGCTGAGCGTTCTGACGGATCTCCTCCGGCTGCGGCGGCATCACCGAGCGGCCGATCGGCGGCGCGACGATGGTATCCTGGGTCACGGCGGGGATTTCCGGCTCCGGGAGCTCTTCCGCCTGTTCCGCTTCGGGGAGCTCTTCTTCCGGCTCCTCGGCAATTTCGGACTGCGGCTCTTCGGCAGGTTCTTCGATCTGCTCCGGCTCGGCTTCTGTCTCCGGTTCCTCCTGCGACTGCGGTTCTTCCTCCGGCTCCTGAACCGGCGCTTCGGGCACTTGAGGCGCTTCGGGTTCAGCCGGCTCCGCTGCCGCTTCCGGCGCGGCTTCGGGTTCCGCCTGCACCGCGGGCTGCGGCTGAGCAGGAGCCTGCGGCTCGGGTTCTCTATCCGGAACCGGGAGGCTCTGGATCAGGGTGATATGCTCGCGATAGGTGCGGATCAGATTTGCCTTGAAATCGGCGACAGCGTCTTCCATCTCTTCAAGCTCTCTCGTTTTGGCGGCAATTCTGGATTCCGCCTGGAGGATCTCGTTTTCAACCTGGGCACGTGCGGCGCCGACAAGCTGTTCGGACTTTTCGTTCGCTTCGCGTACCATCGCTTCGCTTCTGTACTTCGCCTGTGAGAGCATCGAATCCGATTCGCTCTGCGCATTCGTACGCAGCGCTTCCGACTCGCTTTTCGCGGAAGAAAGCAGCGTTTCCGATTCGCTGCGCGCGCTTTCGAGCATCGCTTCGGCTTCGGTTTTCGCATCCGCAAGAATCGTTTCCGCTTTCTGCTTCGCTTCCTTTAAGGTAGCGTCGGCCGATTTATGCGCGCTGACGAGAACGTTTTTGATATCGTTTTCTTCCTCACGGTATTTCTCAACGCTGTCAACCAGAACGTCGACCTTTTCTGTAAGGGAGGCGTTTTCTTTTTTCAGCTCCTCGAGGCTTTCGCGCTGCTGCGTATATTTATGTAAGAGTTCCTCGTAGGATTCTTTTACTTCGTCGAGAAATTCATCGACGTCTTCCGTACGGTATCCGGCAGAAAAGCTTGCTTTCCCAAAACTCGCATTGATAATGTCATCCAGTGTAAGCATTTTTTATCCCTCCGAAATCATTTCAAAAATACACGCCACTGTTTTCAAGCTCGTCCAGTACGTTATCGCCCATCAGATCCACGTTATAGGGGGTGATGATGAACGTATCGGTTGCAATGCGTTTGATCTTGCCGCCGTTGGAATAAGCCACGCCGCTTAAAAAATCGACGATTCTTCTCGCCTGTTCGCGGTCGGTCCGTTCCAGATTGAGAACGACGGTATGCATCTTCAAAAGCTCATCCGCGATATTGCGCGTCTCCTCGCCGAAGCGTTCCGGATGGAACACGACGACCTGAAGCTGCGTGGTCGCATGGATGTTGACGACCTTGTTTTCGCTCGTCTCCGCCGGACGGATTCTCCGCTCGCGCGGCGCGATGTATTCGGTAGCGGGTTCTTCGCGCAGATAGCTGCGTTCGCGCGGCGTTTCGCGGATCGCTTCTCTCAAGGGCGCCCGTTCGCTGCGTTCGGCTCTCTCCGTCCGCTCGCTTCTCGCGGCGCGTTCGCTCCTGCGTCTTGCGCGGCTTTCCTGGATTTCTTCGCGCTCGACTTCCTCCGCCGGTGCTTCTTCGTATTCGTCATCGGGGACGTTCCAAAGCTGCGAAAGCTTCGACATAATTCCCGCCATAGCGATCGATCCTCCTGTTCTTTACCGATATGCACGTTCACCGAACAGCTTCGAGCCGACGCGGACCATCGTAGCTCCGCAGAGGATCGCTTCGTAGTAATCGGCGGACATGCCCATAGATAAAATCATATCATTTTCTTTATTATCTGATTTTTTTGTCGTTATGTCAACAAAATATTCCTGCATTTTCCAAAAATAACGCATAATTTCCGCCTGAGAATCGCATACGGGCGGAATACACATCAATCCGCGGATCGAAACGGCGGGCAGCGCGGCGATCTGATCGAAAAGCTCGGGAAGCTTTTCGGGCGAAACGCCGGATTTGCTCTCCTCGCCGCCGATATTCACTTCGATCAGCAGGTCGGTATGAGCGCCCTTTTTGAGCGATTGGGAAGAAATCTCCGAAGCGAGCTTCAGGCTGTCCACCGACTGGATCAGCGAAACCTTCCCGATCAGGTATTTTACCTTGTTCGTCTGGAGATGGCCGATGAACTGGCAGCTGCAGTTCGAAAGGTTCAGCGCGTCGTACTTTTCCATCAGCTCCTGAACGCGGTTTTCGCCGATATGATCGATTCCGAGCTCAATCGCCCGGTTGATGACCTGCGGGGATACCGTTTTGGTTGCGGCGAGCAGCGTAATATCCTCCGGCCTTCTTCCGCTTTTGACCGCGGCTTGTGCGATTCGTTCGCGCACTTCTTTCAGGTTTTCTTCGAGATCGCGCATCTGGGCGGCGATTTTTTCGTCATTCAAGCAGTTTTCCGTCATAGAGAGTTCCTCCTCCCGTGATCACCTCGTCGTAGAGTTCGATCGTCCGTGAAGTATAAAGCAGATCGCCGTCGCGCAGATCCGTCCGGCAGACGATGTATCCGTTGATCGTTTCCTGCGGGAAAATCTGAACGAATTTCATCGTAGCGCCGTCGACGACGTAAACGCCCTGGACGTGCTCGTGCAGCTTCGTTTCAACCGTTCCGTCTTCCTTTTCGATCGTTTCTTCGACATTTGCAAAATGGATCGAATGAAGATCGACCAGAACGCCGGAATAAGAATAGAGTTCGATTTCGATCTCGTCGAATCGAAGTGCGGCAAGCGCCTCGTTCATATAATCACAGGACAGCACGACCGCGGCATCGCTTTCGAGCGAGGTGCGGTTGATGCTGAGAATCTCCGCGGGAACCTTCGTCATCGTTTCATAGGGAACCTTGAGATAGACGGGTTCTTGCTCTTCGGCGATCGTCTGCAGAAGCGTTGCCGTATCCGAATCGGCATGAAACACGAGATACCACGTTGCGTTTTCGCAGATTCTGCCGATCACTCCAACGGTTTTTTTCGGCTTAATTGAATCGAAATCGAGATCGTCGACGGTGATGTCTTCGATGTGATCGTAATCGAAAGCGCCTTCGTAACCGTCGGCGGAGCTGATGAAAAATCCGGCCTTTTCGGTGTATACCGTATCGTATTGCTCCGGCGCAGCGGCACGGCAGCGATCGAGCTGATTCTGAAGCTCCGCGATTCGCCCGCTGTAATCGGTCACTTTTCCGATTGCGATATCTTTTTGATTGAGGATCGAAAGAAGATCGTGCTTTCCGGCGGGGATCCTGGAATAAGCCTGATCCGCGAGCAGCTTTTCAAAAGCAATCAGCTCCTCGGAAATCTTTTCGTCATATTTCTGCGGGGTCAGCGTCAGCGTATCCTTAAGAGCATCCAGCGCTTCCATCTCCTCGATCTCACGCTCAAGCTCCGCGATGCGCAGCGCGTTTTTTACCTCGCGCTCGCTCTGGTAAATCGTAGCAACCGCTCCGCCTGCGGGAACGTGGCTTCCGTTCGGCGCGGTATAGCTGATGATCGCATCGCTGCCGCCGCCTTCAATGAGCGTTTCGTCGCGCACCGCGGCAGCCCTTACGCTGACGGTATTCCAGAGCGTTCCGTAGATCGCCGTTTCGGTTTTTACGTTGGAATAGGTCGTGCCGCGAAAAATCTGGTATCCGATATAAACGAGGATCAAAATTCCCAGAAGGGAAAGCAGAATCCGCTGCAGATATTTCATGGCTGCGCCTCCTTTTCTAAAAACGATTCGACCGCGCCGATCGCCGTATTCAATAGCATCGTAAAATCTCCGTCGTCCGCATACAGCAGCCGAAGATCCTCCTCGCGGCGGATCCAGGTCATCTGGCGCTTTGCGTAGCGGCGGGTCTCGCGCTGAATGTTTTCTTTCGCCTGCTGGAGAGAGATCTCTCCGCTCAAATACGGCAGAAGTTCCTTATAGCCGATCGCCTGAGCCGCCGTACCGCGGAAGGGGCCGGACAAAAACGCCTCCGCTTCTTCCAGCAGTCCCTGATCGAACATCTGCTCGACCCGCTGATCGATCCGCCGGTAGAGCGTTTCGCGGCTGCGGAAAACGATCGCGAGCTTACAGGCGAGGTAATCGCTCTCCTGCTTCGAGGCTTCGTATTGCTGCGTCATCGTAACGCCCGAGGCGTAATAAAGCTCCAGCGCGCGAAGCACACGCTTGACGTTGTTCGGATGAACGGTCGCCGCGTATTGGGGATCGATTGCCGTCAGCTCCCGATACACCGCCTCTGCGCCTTCTTCCCCGGCCCGCTTCTGGAGCGCGGCGCGCAGCGAAGGGTCGGCCGGCGTTTCGGTAAAGCGCAGGTTCATCAGCACGCTGTCGAGATACAGACCGGTTCCGCCGGCGAGGATCGGCAGTTTCCCGCGCGAACGGATCTCTTCGATCGTCTTTTTCGCAAGCGGAACGTACTGCGCAACGCTGAAGGTTTTCCCGGGGCTCAAAAAGCCAAGCAGATGGTGCGGCACGCCCTGCATCTCTTCCTCGGTCGGCCGTGCGGTGCCGATCCGCATTCCGGAATAGATCTGCATCGAATCAGCCGAAACGATCTCTCCGTCAAAATGCTTTGCGAGCGCTGCAGCCAGGCGGGTTTTTCCCGAAGCCGTCGGCCCGAAGAGGGCAACGAGTTTGATTTTCT
>CACZON010000002.1 GCA_902782805.1 Oscillospiraceae bacterium | reverse complement strand
TTTTCGGCGGAAAGTCAATTTTGCCCGCAAAGGCGTTTTTTCTTGAAAGCGGCCCCATTCTATGATAGAATTTTCTCAAAGGAAGCATCATCGGATGAGCCAAAAAAGGAGGACGAATATGAATTTTGAGAAAATCGGCGCCTATCTCGATTCGCTCGAAAAAGATTGGGGAATTCCCGCCTGCGATCTGAGCATCCATCTTCACGGCAAAGAGGTTTATCGCCGTATCTGCGGATATAAAGATTCCGAAAAAACGGAAAAAGCCTCCCGCGATGACGTTTACTGGCTGTATTCCTCTTCAAAGCTCTTCACCTGTACCGCGGCGCTCCAGCTTCTCGATCGCGGCGTCATCGCGCTCGAGGATCCCGTTTCGAAGTATCTTCCGTATTTTGCGAATCTTCCGGTTCAAACGCCCGAAGGGCCGAAACCGCCGAAGCGGGAAGTGACGCTCCGCGACCTCTTTACGATGCGCAGCGGCCTGACCTATGATCTTCAGAATCCCTGGGTGCTCAAGACGATGCGCGAAAGCGACGGAAAAGCCTCAACGCAGGAATTTCTCCGCGCGCTGACCGCCCGGGGGCTGGTCTTTGAGCCGGGCGAGCATTTCTTCTACAGCCTTTCACACGACGTCCTCGGCGGCGTGATCGAAACAGCGAGCGGAGAGAAGCTCTCCGAATATATGCGAAAGAATCTCTTCGAGCCGCTTGCGATCGAAACCTTTACGTTCCATCCGGATCAGGCGACGTATGATGCGATGCAGGATCAGTATACGTACGATCCTCTTTTGAAAAAATCGATCCCCTACGGGAAGGAATACAATATGTACGCACTCGGCGAAAACTACGAGAGCGGCGGCGCGGGGCTCGTCGGCGGTGTTGACGATTACCTGAAGCTTGCCGACGCGCTCTGTAATTTCGGCGAAAAGGACGGCGTTCGCATCCTGCAGCCGGAGACGGTCGAGCTTCTGCGCCAAAATCAGATGAGCGGCGGCTCACTCGAGGATTTCCACCGGATGCGGTACGAATACGGCTACGGCCTCGGCGTGCGCGTGATGACGGACGAAGGCCGCGGCGCGCCGGTCGGCGAATTCGGCTGGGACAGCGCCGCCGGCGCCTGGGTGACGATCTCGCCGGAATACGGCCTGACGGCGTTCTACGCCCAGCACGTGATCGAATGCCCCGACGTTTACCGCGTGATCCATCCGACGCTGCGCGATCTGATCTACGAAGCCGCAAAGGAGCAGTCATAAATGAAGGCACAAAGAAATTTTCCGGTCTTTTCCGTTACCGAAAAGGCACAGCGGAGCCTCAAGACCGGTCATCCCTGGGTCTACGGGGAGGAGGCGACGCTCGTTTCCGGCACGCCGGAAAACGGCGGCATTGCCGACGTTGTATCCCGAAAAGGCCGCTGGCTCGGAAGCGGCTTTATCAACGACCGTTCCAAAATTCTCATCCGGATCCTGTCGAAGAATCCGAACGATACGTTCGACGCGGCGTTTTTCGAGCGGCGCGTGCGCTATGCGCTCGAATACCGCAGAACCGTTATGGACCCGGAGGATTTTTCCTGCTGCCGGCTGATCTTCGGCGAATCGGACGGTTTGCCCGGGCTGACGGTAGACCGTTTTTCCGACGTTCTCGTCGCCCAGGTGCTCTGCCTCGGGATCGATCAGCGTAAGGACGTCATCTTTTCAAGCCTTTTGAAAATCCTGCGGGAACAAGGCGCGCAGATCCGCGCGATCTACGAGCGAAACGACGTTTCTCTGCGCGAAAAGGAAGGCCTTTCGCAGGGCCGGGGGTTTTACGCGCTCGAAGGGCTCGAAACCGACCTTCCCGGTCACGTTGAAATCTGCGAAAACGGGCTGTTTTTCGACGTTGACTACGTAAACGGACAGAAGACCGGCTATTTTCTCGATCAAAAATACAACCGCCGCGCGGCTGCCGCGCTCGCGAAAGGGCGGAACGTGCTCGATTGCTTTACCCATACCGGCCCCTTCGCGCTCTGCGCTGCCGCGGCCGGCGCGAAACACGTAACGGCGGTGGACGTCTCGAAAACGGCGCTGGACGAAGCGCAGCGAAACGCTGAGCGCAACGGGCTCGAAAACGTCTCGTTCCTCTGTGCCGACGTCTTTGATCTTCTCACGGAGCTTGCCAAAAAGAAGAGCCGGGAATACGATTTTATCATCCTTGATCCTCCGGCGTTCACAAAAAGCCGCAGTACGGAGAAAAGCGCCTACCGCGGCTATAAGGAGATCAACCTCAAGGCGATGAAGCTCCTGCCGCGCGGCGGATATCTCGCGACCTGCTCCTGCTCGCATTTTATGAGCGACGGACTGTTCCGAAAAATGCTCAGCGAAGCTGCCGCAGACGCAGGAGTCTCCCTGCGCCAGATCGAAGCGCGCCAGCAGGCAAAGGACCATCCGATCCTCTGGAACGTTCCCGAGACGGATTACCTGAAGTTTTATCTGTTCCAGATCGTATAAAGAAAGCCGCCCGAAAACCGGCGGAAAGAAGGAGAAACGAATATGGGCGAGCTCTGCCTTCTGGAAGTGTCGGCGGCGACGAATCGGGTATGAACGTCAATCGATACGATCTCCGGCTTATATAAGGAGGCCCCTATGCAGGAAAACAGAATCCCCCTCGGCGAATATCCGCGCCCGCAGATGCGCCGGGAGAGCTATTATTCGCTCAACGGAACGTGGGAATTCGAGATCACGAAAACACCCGAATTGCCGCAGCGCTTTTCGCAGACGATCCTCGTTCCGTTTTCCCCCGAAACCGCGTCGAGCGGCGTTTTGAAAACCGTTTCTCCAAAGGATTATGCCTGGTACCGGCGAAGTTTTTCCCTGCCGGAAGGCTTCCGGAAGGGAAGGGTACTGCTCCATTTCGACGCCGCGGATCAGATCGCGGAAGTCTTTTTCAACGGAGTGCGCCTCGGAAGCCATACCGGCGGATATACGCCGTTTTCGTTTGAGATTACGGACGTTTTGAAAGAGGAAAACGTCCTGACGGTAAAAATCGTGGATTTGAGCGATACCTCCTACCACAGCCGCGGGAAGCAGAAGATCCGCCGCGGCGGGATCTGGTATACGCCGCAGAGCGGCCTTTGGCAGAGCGTCTGGCTCGAATGTGTGCCGCTCGATTATATCGAAACGCTGCGCATTACGCCGCTGTACGACGAAAGCGCGGTCGAGCTGACCGTGCGGACAAACAAACCGGGAATCTGCCGGGCAAAAATCGGAGAAACCGAAGCGTCGTTCGCGGCAAACGAGCCCTTCCGCTTCGCGCTGCCCGGATTTACCGCGTGGAGCCCGGAAAACCCGTACCTTTATTCGCTCGAGGTCACCTTCGGCGAAGATCGCGTCGACAGCTATTTCGGAATGCGCAAGTTTTCGGTGGAGCCCGATTCGGCCGGCGTAAAGCGGCTGTTTCTCAACGGAAAACCGTATTTCCATTGCGGCGTGCTCGATCAGGGATATTATCCCGGCGGGATGTATACGCCGCTTTCCGACGAAGCGATGATCCGCGATATCGAGAGTGCCAAAAAGCTCGGCTTCAATATGATCCGCAAACACATCAAGATCGAGCCGCTGCGCTGGTACTATCATTGCGACCGGCTCGGGATGCTCGTCTGGCAGGATATGCCGAACGGCGGCGGGAGCTATTCATTCTTCACCGTTTCCGCGCCGCTTGTTACCGGGATCCACCTGAAGGATCATCACTACCGCCTCTTTTCCCGAAAAGATCCCGAAGGGCGCGAGCAGTACCGGAAAGAGCTTTCGGAGATGATCGACCGCCTCTATAACTGTACCTGCATCGCGGTGTGGGTCCCTTTCAACGAGGGGTGGGGGCAGTTCGACGCCGAAGAAGCCGTAAAGCAGATCCGGTCGCTCGACCGGAGCCGGACGATCGACCACGCGAGCGGCTGGCACGATCAGAAGATCGGCGAGCTTCAGAGCATGCACGTCTATTTCAAAAAGTTCCGCCTGCCGAAGGACCGCCTCGGACGCGCGCAGGCGCTTTCGGAATTCGGCGGCTATAATTTCAGGATTTCCGGCCACGGCGAAGGGAAGAAAAACTTCGGCTACCGTAAAATCGAAACGCAGGAGGAATTTGCAGAAGCGCTCGATCGTCTGATTGCCGAGCAGATCCTTCCGGCGCAGGAAAAGGGCCTTTCCGCCTGCGTCTACACGCAGCTGTCCGACGTTGAAGACGAGCTCAACGGGCTTTTGACCTTTGATCGCGCGCAGTTCAAAGTAAGCCCGGAAGAATCGCCGTTTTTCCGCTTGCTCAAGCGAAACGCCCGCTGAATATCGAAGCCGCAGGCAATCTGCGAATAAAAAAGAACGCCGGTACTTTTTTCGTACCGGCGTTTCCGCGTTTTTCGGTTATTTGAAGGAAATCAGCTCGTAATCCGTTGTGCCGAGGCCCATTTTTTCGGCCTGTTCGAAATACGATTGCCAGTGGGTTGTCGGGTGGGTGGCATGGAAGTGATCGTGGTCGTCGATCCCGTCGATCACGCTGCCGGCAGCGGCTTTCTGCGCGTTGCAGAGATCGACGCAGGCTTTGTCGAGCGCGACCGGATCGAACGAAGCGAGCATTCCTACGTCGGGGATGATCGGAACGTCGTTTTCCGCGTGGCAATCGCAGAAGGGAGAGACGTCGCAGATCAGGCTGACGTGGAAGCTCGGAATATTGCGCACCACGGCGGCGGTGTATTCCACGATCTTCTTGTTGAGGATATCGTTGGCTTCATCGGATGCGGCTTCGATCGCGTCCATCGGGCAGGCGCCGATGCATCGTCCGCAGCCGACGCATTTGTTGTGATCGATAAACGCTTTTCCGCTTTCGAACGAGATTGCCGAATGGGCGCAGTTTTTCGTGCAGAGCTTGCAGGCGACGCAAACTTCCGGATTGACGAACGGCTTTCCGGCGGAATGCATTTCCATCTTTCCGGCGCGCGAGCCGCAGCCCATGCCGATGTTTTTGAAGGTGCCGCCGAATCCGGTTGCTTCGTGACCCTTGAAGTGCGTTACGGAAATGAGGTTATCCGCATCCATTACGGCGCGGCCGATCTTGGCGTGGCGGACGTACTGACCGTCCGGAACTTCGACGATCGTCTCATCGGTTCCCTTGAGACCGTCGGCAATGATCACGTGGGCTCCGGTCTGGAAGGGATTGTAGCCGTTTTCATAGGCGGTATCGAGATGATCGATCGCGTTTTTCCGGCTGCCGACGTAAAGCGTGTTGCAGTCGGTCAGGAAAACCTTGCCGCCGTTTTCCTTGACGATATCGACGATCACCTTAGCGTAATTCGGGCGCAGGAACGCGAGGTTCCCGAGCTCGCCGAAATGGATCTTGATCGCGGTGAAGCGGTCTTTGAACTGCATTTTGTCGATGCCGGCCATTTTTACGAGCTTGCGCAGCTTTTGGGGCAGTGTGATCCCGCCGGTCGTATGAAAATCGGTAAAGTATACCTTTGCTTTTTCCATAATAATCTCCTTTATTCATTGTACTAATTTCCATTATAGTATTATGCCGCCGAAATTACAAGGGAGATTCTGCTTCTTTCAAAAATGCGGATCCGGCGCCCAAACATGCGTGAGCGCCTGCGGAAAGCCGGGCTTTTCCGGCAAAAGCCTGTTTACAAAGCGTTTCGTTTGCTTTATAATCAATTTAGAACAATCACG
>CACZON010000001.1 GCA_902782805.1 Oscillospiraceae bacterium | reverse complement strand
CGTCTTTCGAGTTTCCCCAGTCCGCGCCGCGGTTGCGGTAATCGAACATCCGGCAGAAATGCGTCGTGTCGCTCTCGAGCGTCCGCAGATATTCGCCGGAAAGCCGCCGCGTCTCACGCAGAAAATCGCCGCGCAGCTTCTTCGGCAGGCGCTCGGCCGCTTCGAACATCACGGCCGTATGCGGCAGGCAGAGATATTCCTGCGCGCGGTAAAGCGCGCGGAAATCGGCGTCCTTTTCCCACATATTCATCGCCGAATCCATCAGGTGGCGCGTGTTTTTCTCGATATTCTCGCAGATAAAGCATTTTTTCGAGAACTCACGGATCTCCGGGACGGCCTTCTTCTCCGCCTGCTTCTCATTGTCGAGAAACAGCACCTTCTCCTCGATCTCCTTGAGGTGGCTCTCCAGGATCAGCGCAACGGAAAGCCGGCTCCCGACGGAGAGGATCATATCGAAATGATCCTTGCAGAAGCCGAGCCGGTTCGTCTCGATTCTTACGTCCGGCTCCATCATCGCCGCGCCGGTGATGTATTTCGTCAGCCGCTCTTCGAGCATATCGCGCATCCGGCAGATCGGGCAGCCGTCCTTCGGGCCGAAAATATCGTTGATCGGAATAGAACAAATATCTTCTCTCATCTTGAAACGCTCCTCTTTTTCTTTCCGCTTCCATTATAACGGATCGCGCCCGAAAAGGCAACGCGCAAGCGGCTGAAAACATAATATTACACTTCGTTGAATAGGACTTTTTGACATGAGTTTACATAAAGGAAGGAATATGACTCTCCGCCAAGGCCTCTTTTCGGTCGAAAAACCTTTGTTTTTTGACATTTTCAACGCAGTTTTCAACAATCATAACGGTTTCTGAACTTTCGATTATGTCAACGACGTGATTTACTCCCAGTATATTTTTCTTTTTCCCGCCGGGCCTTCCCGGGCCGCTTCTTTGAAAACAGGCGTAAAAAAGTAAAAAATTCCGGTTTGCGGTGTTCAAAAAGGAAAAAATGTGGTAAAATAAGGTATCTGTAAGTTATAGAAGGGATAAGGCAATGGCAAACAAACCCGAATCTCCCCGGAACGCAGACCGGGAAAACAGCCTGATCATCGGGCGCAACGCGGTTGCGGAAGCACTCCGCTCCGGCCGGAGCATCGACTGCGTCTATCTCGCAAAGGGCAATCCCGCGGGCAGCGTGCTCGCGCTCGTCTCCAAGGCGAAAAGCGCCGGCATCCCCGTTAAGGAAACCGATCCGCGCAAACTCGATTCCATGTGCGGCCACGCCAATCACCAGGGCATCATCGCCTCCGCCGCGGTCAAGGACTACGCGAAGCTCGAGGATATCTTCGCCTTAGCGCAGGCGCGCGGAGAGCCGCCGTTTATCATCATCGCCGATTCCCTCAACGATCCCCAGAACCTCGGCGCGATCATCCGCACCGCCGAATGTGCCGGAGCCCACGGGGTCATCATCCCGAAGCACCGCAGCGTCGGCCTTACCTGGGCTGTCGGGAAAGTTTCCGCCGGTGCGGTGGAGTACGTCCCGGTCGTGCGCGTCAACAATCTCGCGAACACCATCGACGCGCTCAAGGAAAAAGGCGTCTGGGTCTATGCCGCCGATATGGACGGCACCCCCTGGTGCGACGTCGATTTCTCCGGCGCCGCCGCGCTCGTCATCGGCTCCGAGGGCGAGGGCATCAGCCGCCTCGTCAAGGAAAAATCCGATTACGTCGTATCCCTGCCGATCCTCGGTAAAATCAATTCTCTCAACGCATCCGTCGCCTGCGGCGTCCTCTGCTACGAGGTCGCCCGCGCGCGTATCCAGAAACGAAAGGAGGGCGCAACATGAGCAAAAAAGACCTCTCGGTCGACGAGATCATCGCACAGGTCCAGTCCCGCAGAGAAAAAGAACGCGAAAACGCCCCTGAAATCGAAAAGCCGGAGCTCTCTCCCGAGATCCCCGCGCCCGCGGCCCCCGATCTCCCCGAGATCGCCGAACCGCCCGCAGCGCCCGCACTTGAAGATGACGGCGCAATCGCCGCCGATGAACCGGCCGAACCGGCCGAGCCGGCTGTAACGGCCGAAGAAGCCGAGAAAGCCGAAGAATCCGAAGAATCCGGCCTGCCCGCCGAAGCGGAAGCCTCTCTGCCCGCGCAGGAGGTACATACCGCCGCGCCGCAGCCCGAAGAAGCCTTTGAAGAAGCGCCCGAAGAAGCGCCTCTCCCCGCCGGGGAGCTCGCCGAACCGGCCGAAGAAGCCCCCGCGCCCGCCGCAGACGATCTGCCCCCCGAGGCGGAATATCCCTACGCTCCGGCCGGCAAGCCGCAGCATTTTATCCGCAACGACGCGTTCCCGCGGCTTTTCAAGGAAGAAGCCGCCTACTATATCGAAAAAAATCAGCCCGAAGCGCCCGCAGAGGATCCCGGCGATCTGAGCGTCTACGAATCCTCCCTGGAGAACTTCGATTTCGAGCTGGAGGAATACGACGCGCCCGACAAAAAGCAGGACGTCGCCCTCTCGATCCAGAAGCTCCAGCGTGGGGCCGCCCTTTCGATCGCCGGCTCCGGTTTGTGCGCCTTCGCCGCGCTCCTCTTCGTGATCGCCGGGCATTTCAGCCTTGCGCCGAAGCACTACGCGCTCGTCGATCTCGCCCTCGTCCTGATCGCCGCGCTCGTCAATTTCCGCAGCTTCGTCACCGGCCTGAGCGGCCTCTTTACCCTGCGCGCGACCCACGACAGCGCCGTTGCCCTCGCCTCCTGCGCGGCGGCGATCCAGTGCGTCACGGTTCTGATCGATCCGGAGAGCTTCGCTTCCGGGAGCCTCTTCCTTTACGCGCCGCTCGTCGTCTGCGCCTGGTTCCTCAACGCGCTCGGCCGGGTGATCGCCCTGCGCCGGATCAGCAAGAACTTCCTCTTCCTGACCTCGTCGGAAGAAAAATACGCCGTTTCGCTCCTCGAAGACAACGCCGACTGCGTCAAGATCGCCGGCAACTATATCGAGCGCCAGCCGCTCGTCGCCTTCCAGAAGCACGCGAAGTTCTACGACCGCTTTATCTTCGGCAGCACCAAGTCCGATCCGAGCCGCTTCATCGTTCAGATGATCGCCCCGATGGGCCTGCTCGCCTCGCTGATCCTCTTCGGCGCGAGCTTCATCCTCTTCAAAAACGCGGTCGCGGCCTTTACCGCCTTTACCGCGTCGGCCTGCATCTTTATCCCGATCGCCGGCCTGCTCTGCGTCAATCTGCCCGTTTCCGACCTCTCCTCCCTCGCGCGCAAATGGGGCGGGATGATCGCCGGATACCCCGCGGTGGAAAAATTCGCCCGGACGAACATCGTCCTGATCGACGCCGAGGACCTCTTCCCGCGCGGATCGACCCAGCTCGTCAATATCCAGACCTTCTCCGGTTCCGATCCCCGCCGCGCCGTTCTCTGCGCCGCCTCGCTGATCAAATGCTTCGAAGGTCCGCTCAACGAAATCTTCGACCAGGCGCTCTCGAACCTCGAGGTGGAGCCGGTCCGGATCGAATCCCCGCTCTTCGAGGAATCGCTCGGCCTCTCCGGCTGGGCGGACGGCAACCGCATCCTCGCGGGCAACCGCAAGCTGATGGCGAAATACTCCGTTGCGATCCCCCCCAAGGAGATCGAACGCCAGTATACGAGCAAAGGCCAGCAGCTCCTCTATATCTCGCTCGGCGGCGTCATTTCCGCCATGCTGATCCTCTCCTACAAGGGCGATTCCCGCCGCGCCGCGGAGCTTGCACGCCTTGAGAAAAACGGCTATCTGATCGTCGTGCGTTCCAACGACGTCAATATCACCCCCGGCCTCGTCTCCGCAAGATTCGGCGTCGACGGGCGGATCGTCCGCATCCTCCCCGATAAGCTCGGCCCGATCTACGAGCAGAACGTCCTCGCCCCGGCGGAAAAAGCCGATTCCCTGATCCTGACCAAGGGCAGAACGACTACGATGTTCCGCCTGCTGACCGCCTGCAATATCCAGAAAAGCAATATCACCTTCGCGCTGATCCTCCAGGTGATCGCCGTTGCGCTCGGCTTTATCTTCGTCGCCTTTATCACCTGCTATTCCGGCCTCGAGCAGCTCAAAACCGCCGCCCTGCTCCTCTACGAGCTCTTCTGGCTCGCCGCCATCATCCTCGTCCCCAAACTCCGCCGACCCTGACGGGGTTTTACTTCGCAGGGTTCTGTCCGGATCGGAGCAGGCTTTTATGCCCGGCATGGAGCTTCTGTTCTTCGCCGCCTGTGTTCTGCCCTTGGGGAGCACTCAGCTTCCCGTCTTGTCATTGCAAGGAGAAATAAGGGGTCCCCGAAAAGTCGTTGGACTTTTTGGGGACCCTGTTTCTGCTCCCCGAGGGCAGAAAGATTGCTCCTGTCTCAGCAACCCCTGCCGGGCGGCGCACCCGCTCCTATCCCCGGAGAACCCT